>JABMQV010000828.1 GCA_013203065.1 Desulfobacteraceae bacterium
CAGATTCAGATTTATGTAAACCGGCGGTCAGAGGAGCTATCTCAAAAGGTAATTCAGGGACTGCCTGATCTCGCTTCATTACATCCCCGCCTCAATTGGGTCTCTCCTCTGGAAAAAGACAGATTTGTTGAATACCAGGACTCTGCATTTTTGAAAGCATGCGGCTTTGAGTACCTCTTTGATGACTTGATCTCATTCTGGCCCCGCAGAGGCCCTGTGTGGGATGCCCTTGCTCAGGTGGAGCTCCAGCACGACAAAAACAACAAAGGGATTTTACTCGTAGAAGCCAAGAGCTACCCGGCAGAAGTTTCAATGCATACCCGTCGTTCACAAAGGGGATATGGTCTTTTCTTACCAGGAGAACCAGTCAAAATTCAGGGCCGGCGATTATGTGCTCCTGAATCCCAACCAGCCGGATCTCAAAGGGGACGAGATCAGGCAGGGCGACGGGCTTATCATACGGGAGCTTAATGAGGAGAAAAAACGGATCATCCTTGATGTCCGATATTCATGGTACAGGATGAAATTCGATCTTGAAATGGATCAGGAATGTCTTATTGATGCGGACCCGGTCAGCAGGTTTCCCCTCTATACCTATCCGGAGTGGTCATCGGGCTATCTCAATACCCGGAAGAAACCGGGTCCCCTGATTCAGGAAATTCTCAGAGGGAACTACCAGAGCAAACCATCTGATGAGCCGTTCCCTGATCCGCCAGGCTTTCTTCTGGAAGGTCAGAAAAAGGCCTTCAGCCATGCCCTGGGGCATCAGCTCTCTTTGATCCAGGGCCCCCCAGGAACAGGAAAGACCTTTTTGATCGCTCATATGGCAGAGGCCCTGGTAGGTATGGGGCTCAAGGTGTTCATCTGCTCCTTTTCCCACAAGGCCATCAATAACGCCCTGAACGCGTGTGTGAGAAAAACTTCCTTACGTTCGGTCGCTAAGATCGGTGGAGAATATGCAAACGATGACCTGGACGAACAGATCCAGGCAGATGGCAACCCCGATGTGGTGGGCATGACCGCCTTTGCGGCTTTTAAGGCGAAGGCTTCTTTGATTCAAAAGGCACGCAAGGAGAACGGTTATTTGAGGCCATCTGTCCCAAAGGTGCGGGATGAGAAATACTGGCAGGAGTTGGATGACTACACCCGGAGCATCTTTGAAGCGGGCATCAAGGATTCCGAGCCCAAATATGATGTGGTTATTTTTGATGAGGCCAGCCAGATTCTCATTCACCATGCCCTGATGGCCATGCCCCTTGGCAGCAGGTACATATTTGTGGGTGACCACAAACAGATGCCTCCGGTTATCCAGGGATATCACAGAGGCAACCCGGTGAACCGGTCGGTTTTCTCTTACCTCCTGGATTACTACCCGGGACTCAATAACGTGCTCGATGAGACAAGACGTATGAACCGGGCTATCACCGCCTTTCCAAGTGCAGAGTATTATGACAATTGTCTCAAACCGATCCCCGAAGTCGAGAACAGGACCCTTGAAGTTGCATCCCTGCCCGACGATGACGTCCTAAAAGCGATCATTGACCCGGATGCCCCGGTTGTTTTTGTACATGTGGATCATGATGGCTACACTCAGGAATCCCCCGAAGAGGCACGGCTGGTGGCCAGACTCGTGTTTGAGCTGGTATCACGGTGTGGAATCGAGCCCAGGGACGGCTTGTGTGTGGTGGCGGCCCACAGGAGGCAGAACAACCTCATAAAACAGCATATCGCCAAAACCGCAAATAAGAGTAAAGGACTCAAAAAGGCGATAAAACAGAAGCTCCTTTCACCGGATCTGGTAATTGATACGGTGGAGAGGATTCAGGGACAGGAACGGGATGCAGTGATCGTTTCACTCACTGCTTCGGATGAGGAACACATCAGGTCCGAAAAAGATTTCCTGATGATGCCGAACCGGATGAACGTCTCCTTTACCCGTCCCAGGTCAAAACTGATCGTTGTGGGGAGCAAGAAACTGTTTCGGGTTGTGCCCGCTGACCGGGACGAACAACAGGAGGCGACAGTGGACGGAAGGACTGTCTTCCGATCAAAGGGCGTGACCCTCGCAAACCATTTCAGGCGATGGTATTTTCATGCAAAGGAATCTCAAAGGATCGTTGAAGCAACGGAACTGGCCGAAAAGCCGCTATGATTTTGATCGGGAGCTCGTTTAGAAAGTAATCTGCTGGCAAGAAATTCAAGATTGAGAGGACAAGATGACCGCGTATACATGGGCTCGGTCCAAAAAGAAGTCAGTTCAAAAAATCCCTGATTCGATCAAGAAGGATGTAAAGATTAAGGCAGATTCGTTGATCGAGAGAGTGCTCAAGCCTAAGTATATCGAACCTCCTCCCGAAGACAATGATTTCAATTACCTTGTTGATATCTTCAGCAAATGGTATCGGGGTTACTTCTATTTCTGCTCAAAATACAATTGTCCCTCCCCAAATGCGATGGCACCTTCCTTTAACAGCAACTTTGCCCGGTTAGAATATGTGGATCGAGATAGGTTCAACCTCGCCTATATGAGACACACTGGCCAGTGGTTTGAGATTGGGTTTGATTTGTCGTTAGAAGAGTGTTTCGATGAGATCGAAAATTGGCCTCATTTTATGCCATAGTCGCTTTTGCTACTTAGACTTGTCGTCAAGATTCATTTAAGTTTGAATGGACCGGAGCCAGTAGAGTCGAACCCCGACGCCTGAACTGGAATCCCAGCGTTCTACTTCAATATCCGAGATTCTTCAGGTGAATCTAAAATCGGTGATAATTTGACTTGCTCCAACTTAGTAGAATTTCATCCAGTTTTCATGTATCATCTGGATATCTCATGAATCCAGCGTGATAAATTTCTGTCCAAGATAGCAGATATCTCAGGTCCGCCAAAATGCCATTTGCGTAGGAGGGATCAACAGTTTTCAACCCGGCAAAAAGCTTTTAGATCCATGATATATCTCAACCCTCGGTTCGCCCCTCTGAATGATGATATCTCACGTTTTACGTGGGTTGACCTGAATAGCAGTTATCGCAACATCGCATAGAAGCCCAGAATTGAACATATTGAAATATGGGCAAGAGGGTAATCCTCGAGTCTCGATGATTCATGGATGTGCAGTTCAATTTCATATTGAAGATTAGAATTACTATTCTCCCTTCGCTCGCAGCGTTAAACGGAGGATCTCGCTGGAACGCCAGAGTCTCATGCGCGGTCCCCACGTGCCTGTGCCCCTGCACACGATAACTGTCATACCACCCACTTCGTAACGTCCCTCCAATAGGGGATACCGGCTGCGGACTAGATAGTCGAATGGCCATATCTGCCCTCCGTGGGTGTGGCCGGATAGCATGAGGCCCACGCCGGCTTTCGCAGCTCTCTCGGCTTGCCACGGCGTATGTGAAAGGAGGATGGTCGCACCTGGGGGACGACTCACGAGTGCTTGTGCGATCGGATCGCCGCCCTGCCCGTTTCGACGTCTGGCGGTGAGATCGTCCACACCAGCCAGTACGAGACCGGGTCTGACTTCGGCCCAGCTGTTGCGCAGCAACTTAAAGCTTACCTCCTCGAACAGGCTCATGTCACCTCCCCCGTGGAATTCGTGATTGCCAGGGACGGCCCAGATACCCAGAGGTGCGGTGAGTTGTTTGAGTGTTACAATCAACTGATCTTCAGGTGGACCATGCCCTTCAAATATGTCGCCGAGTAAAACCACAAGGTCGGGCCGCAACGCCTTTACCTGGGCGATCCGAGCCGTGAGCCAACGCTCGCCGATCTGCGAACCGAGGTGCATATCGGACAGGGTCACGAGCACTGTTCCGTCCATAGCAGCGGGAAAACCGGCAAGTCTCACCTCATATTTTTCTACCACCGGCGGCCGCAGGCCCTG
>JABMQV010000829.1 GCA_013203065.1 Desulfobacteraceae bacterium
AATTAGGTGTTGAACACGTCATATCGCAGATAAATGTTTCATTCAAAAGATTTGATTTGATTGAAGGGGAAGAAATTGTAGCGTTATATTTCAAGGACCCGGTGAGGGCCTATTATCCTGAATTAGAGTTGTTTGGAAAATCCATTGAAGCCGCTCTTACCAATTCAATCGAGAATAGCATCCCGATTATTCTGGTCTTTGAAAGGGATATCGCATGTAGCGTGGGAAATGTCATCCGCCGGGAAACCGGTTTAAAAACCAATCTACTGTCACTCGATGAATTGATTTTGAAAGAGGGAGATTGGATTGATATTGGTGAACCATTGGTTGCCGGTCAGGTATTTCCCGTTACGGTAAAATCGCTTGTTTTTAATAGGAATTAAATCGCTAAAGGAGTACAAAATCTATGACCAGGTTCAGCAAAGAGATGTTTGACGATATTGCTTACAGGGCCGCAAATGAGGGCAGGGGATATCATAGTTGAAGCCGCGCGGTTCTGCATGGACTGCAGAAATATTTTGATTTCATCACCGATGATATGGTTCGGTCTGCAGTGGCTTTAGCCGGCGGCGGAGACCGGGCTACAATCGGTTCCTGCGGAGCATTTTCGGGTGGCCTCATGGCATTGAGTGCCAGATTCAGCCCCAGCGCCGAGGAACCGACGGAGAATGAAATAGAAACCTTTAATAAGGACCGCGCTCACTTTGATGAGTTCCGTGATTGGTTCTTTTCCGAATTTGGAAGCGTTGTCTGTGCAGATGTCCAGGAACGACAACTCGGTCGTTCCTTTAACCTTATGGATGATGAAGAACTGCTGGCATTTCGGGATTTTCCACAGGTCCATGAAAAATGCGCCCAGGTTTACACGAAGGCGGCAATAAGAGTTGCCGAGATCCTGGTGCGCGAAGAAAACACGCAACAGTAAACGCTGTTTAATTCAAAATAGAAATCCCGGTCCTCAGGGCCATGTCAGAGATAAATGGCTCTGCCTGACAGTATTGACCCGGAGTATCGGAGTATTGGAGTGCTGGAGTATTGGAAAAACCATAAAAGGCAGTGAGTTTTCAGGAACTGGATTTGTCTATAACCGCCATAGGCGATCAGATAGCTCTTTCACCACTCCATCACTCCAATACTCCATCACTCCTTGCGTCATTCAAATTGCAACAGACTAAATCCCTCCGGGGATAACCAAAGCCGGGTCCTCTGGACCCGAATCTTTACGCCGCGGATGAGCAATCCCTCAAGAATGAAATCAACTCGTTGTTGAAGGCCTCGCTCTGTTCCACATTGGACAGATGAGCGGCGGAAGGCAGCACCACCAACCTGGAGTTGGGGATGCGAGCATGCATCGCCTCTGATGCGGCCACGGGTGTTCCCAAGTCCTCCTCTCCCACCATGATCAGGGTGGGATGTTTGATCTCAGAGAGCCTTTCCAGATAATTGAGACGCCGTATGGCTTCGCCGCAACCCACAAACCCCGCCACCGGCGTAGCCAAGAACTGTTCGCGGACCCGCTGTACCTCCGGAGGGTTTTTGCTGAGGTAGGGTGCGGTGAACCAGCGCTCCATAGTCGGATCAACCAAGGCCTTTGTGCCTTTTTGGAGAATCGCATCGATCCGTTCCTGCCAAATGGGCTGCGCCTCGTCGGGAATGACAGGGGCGGTATCGCACAGGGCAACACACTGCAGGCGATCCGGATGATTCAAGGCCAGAGACTGCCCGATCATTCCCCCGATGGACAAGCCAACCCAGTGGATTACGTCAATACCCAGGGCATCCAGCAGGCCGATTGCATCATCCCCTAACTGCTCAAGGGTGTAGGCACCTTTAGGGGCCTCGGTGTTTCCGTGCCCTCGGAGGTCGTACCGGAGCACCCGGAAATCAGATTCCAGTATCTCCATCTGGGGGTTCCACATGGCCAAGCTGGCGCCCAGTGAATGGCTCAATACCACCACCCGCTCACCCACCTTGCCAGACAGTTCATAATTCATCTCAATACCATTTGCCCCTATCTTCATAATCTTTCCTCCTTTACCCATCCCCCTCCGATTTCCTCGATCAGAGGGAGGTAATGATTATGCCCTCATCTTGGAGAGCAGTTATCTCATGGGGTTTATAACCAAGCCAGTCCTTGAGGATAAAATGGTTGTGTTCTCCGAGTCCCGGGGCAGGCATTCGAATGCTGCCCGGTGTCTTTGAAAATTTGTACGGGATACCGGGTATATCAATGGCCCCAAATTCCTTGTGAAACACCTCCTCAAACATACCCCGTTGTCTCAGATTTTCATCCTGGATCACCTCATCAAGTGTAT
Organism: Desulfobacteraceae bacterium; assembly: GCA_013203065.1. The sequence goes on from JABMQV010000829.1 coordinate 2,316, forward strand.
AGGCTGTGCCGCAGGGTATTTTCTTTCCCTCAAGAATGGTCACAATCTCCTTTGATGTGTGTTGTGTGGTCCACTCCTCAATAAACCCCACCGCCGCCTGGTGGTTGTGGATCTGGACCACCAGGTTAGAGAACTCAGGGTCTGAAGCCATCTCAGGACGACCGATGGTTTCAGTCAAATCTTTCCATTGCCTGGGGGTCATGGCAACGATGGCCACTTTGCCGTCCTTTGATCTGAAAAACCCGTAAAAAGGCATCCGGTCGGAAGAATTGAGGACATCTTCGGGTTTTCTGCCCAACACTTTTTCCACATCTTTCATAATGGGACCCATGGCCTTGTGGGCCATGGCCCTGTAATTATTGAAATAGAGTACGTCCTGCATGGATACGTCGATATACTGACCTTCATTCTTATTCATCCTGTGAATGAGGGCCATGAGGGCGGATAAAGCCGCATAGGCCCCGCTCATAAAGTCCCCCCAGTGATTGGTTGGAGGCATGAAGGTCTCTGTATCGTTCCAGAATTGGCCTGAAGTCGCCTGGGCAATGATATCGAAGGCGGCCCTTTCAGGGTTGATGCCGCTGGCTCCGAACCCGGATATGGCGATGTATATGATATTCTCCTTTACCTTCTTGATATGTTCGCATCCCAGGTTGTATTTCTCCAGAC
>JABMQV010000830.1 GCA_013203065.1 Desulfobacteraceae bacterium
CAAGGCGGTTTGTATGACCGCTGGATGTGCCGGCCGAATGGGACTGGCCAGTACGGGGTATCTGGCCGGATGCTATGAATTTCCTGGAAACAGCGGGGATGGGTACGCCCTGGCCTATGAGGCGGGCGCTGAGCTGGCAAACATGGAATGCTTTCAGGGTAGTGTAAAAATAAAGGACCATGAAGGGCCTGCATGCAGCTATGTGGCTTCCCCAAGGGGAGCGTACTCCATCAATCGGCTTGGTGAGCGGGTGCCGGCACACCCCTATGCCTCAGGTGATAGCAGGCTGCCGATCTGGAAAGAGTATGCCGAGGGAAGGGGACCCACCTATTTGAAGATTAATCATCTCTCTCAGGACATGATCAAGATCATTGAGAAGGTCCAGTTTGGAAACGAAAGAACAACTCGAGGCAGGTTCCACAAGAGCCGCGGTCAAGATTACCGGGACTCCAAAGCAATCGAGTTGGCATTGGCAGAGGAAATCGGGGCCTGTGGCGGGCACAGCAGCAGTGGTATTCTGAGTGACAGCAACGGCGCCACAAATATACCCGGTCTCTATGTGGCGGGTGATGTTGATGCTGGACTCCCACATTCCTATCTTGGAGGGGCGCTTGCCATGGGAGGTCTCATAGGCGAGCAGGCTGCCTTGTATGCAGAGAATAATGACGCTGAAGAAATGGGGAGTCTCACCCATTGGATTCGGGAAGAAATGGATCTATTTGAAGCTCCCCTTAGAAGAGAACGGGGGCTGCCCACAAATATGGTTGAATTCAAGGCCCGGAATCGCATCCAGTATTATCTCAAACCGCCAAAAAATCCGGAATACATGAACATCGCCCTCTGGTGGATGAACCGCATCCGCCGTGAGGATCTACCGGAAATCAAGGCCGTTGACTACCATGATCTAATGAAGGTTTATGAGATCCGAAGCATTCTGCAGGTGGGAGAAATGATGGCAAGAGCCAGCCTTTTTCGGGATGAAAGCCGGTGGGGCTATCATCATTGGAGAATTGATATTCCAGAAAAGAAACCTGAATGGGACAGCACCTGGGTTGTCATCCGCAAGGGAACGGACGACATGAAATTGCTAAAACGCAAGGTTCCCGCCTACAAATGGGATTATCCTACCTTTATGGAATATTCTTATCCATCACTTTCGTTTGATACAGGGAAGATTTTCAAGAGATCGCCGGATTTAAAAAACCCGGAAGAGGACCCATGGATGAAAGCTCATCTTGAACGGGAAGGGATGGCCACACCGAGAAGATTCATGAAAGAGGAGGATTAAGGACATGGAACCGATAGATATAAGGGGCCTGGAAGAATCAGCTTATTCATGGATTGAGGTGGATCCAAAAAAATGTAATAAGTGCGGCACCTGCGTGGATATGTGTCCCATGGATGTCCTGCACTTCGGAGCCAAGGGAATCCCCTTCACGCGCTACCGGGATGACTGCTGGTATTGTGATATTTGCGTGTTCATGTGTCCCCGTCAGGCAATAACAATGAAGGATCTTCCTTACCTTATTCGATAATCATGCACTCTGCCTATTTACGGAGGTAATGTTATGAACCCACCCGAACTCGCTCCCTATGACCACCAAGCTACGCCATACGCTGGCCCTTCTTTGGAAGAAGTGATGGATATGCGGAAACGCTATCTGACACCGGCACTGGTCACGTACTATAAGGATCCCCTCATGATCGTAGAGGGGTCAATGCAGTATGTTTATGACGAAAAGGGACGCCGTTATTTGGATGGTTTTGGCGGCATTGTCACCATCAGTGTGGGCCACTGTCATCCTTATGTGACGCAAAAGGCACGTGAACAACTGGATAGGTTGCAACATACCACAACCATTTATCTTCACCCGAATATTGCCGAGTACGGTAAGATGCTGGCGGAAAAAATGCCGGGGGATCTGAGTGTCTGCTACTTTGTCAACTCCGGGTCCGAGGCAAATGACCTGGCGCTGCTGATGGCCCGCCTTTATACCGGCAACTATGACATAGTGGCGCTGCGCAACGCGTACCATGGCGGAAGCGCTTCCACAATGGGGCTTACGGCCCACAGCACATGGAAGTACAACTATCCGCACAGCTTCGGGGTGCACCATTCCATTTCACCCGATCCCTACCGGGGGCGCTGGGGTCGTGATGATCCCGAGGCAGGGGCAAAATATGCGGCTGACATCGAAAGCCTCATCCAGTTCGCCACCCCTGGCCAGGTTGCCGGGTTTTTCGCAGAGTCCATTCAGGGAGTCGGCGGGGCAATCGTTTACCCCGATGGGTTTTTGGAAAACGCTTACGATCACATCCGGAGGGCCGGTGGCCTCTGCATAGCGGACGAGGTCCAAACGGGTTTTGGGCGTACGGGGACACATTACTGGGGGTTTGAAACACAGGGGGTTATCCCGGATATTGTTACCATGGCAAAGGGCATTGGCAACGGGGTACCGTTGGCTGCAGTGGTTACCACGCCGGATATCGCTCACTCCCTTTCCAACCGCATACACTTCAATACCTTTGGCGGGAACCCGGTATCCTGTGCAGTGGGAAAAGCCGTTCTGGAAGTCATCGACCGGGAGAACCTGCAGAAAAATTGCCTTGAGATGGGGGACCTCATCATGGAGGGCCTTGAAAACCTCATGTCGAGACACGATGTAATCGGAGACGTGCGGGGCAAGGGTTTGATGATCGGTGTTGAACTCGTAAAGGATCGAAACAGCAAGGAACCGGCCGGGGATGAGTGCGCCCGGGTGTTTGAACGATCAAGAGAGCTGGGGTTGCTTATCGGGAAAAGCGGTTTTTACGGAAATGTGCTCCGCATCAAACCGCCAATGTGTGTCACGCGTGAAGATGTTGATTTTCTGATCCAGGTCCTGGATATGGCCTTTAGTGAATTATGACCACGTCCCAGTGGCGTGAGAACCCTAGGGCGTGGTTTGGAAAACGCTTATTGTTGACACGCAATGGCAAATTCACTATATTCATCCCAAAGAAACCAAATCCTATCAGCCAACTAATATCTAGACGAGGTAAAATTATGCCAAACGGATACAATGGTAAGATTTTGAGGGTTGATTTGACCAAGAAGACAACCAGTGTAGAGACTCTTTCAGAGACCATCTACCGCCGATACATGGGTGGATCGGCCCTTTCCCTTTACTTTCTCCTCAAGGAGCAAAAACCGGGGGTGGACCCATTGGGGCCGGAGAATAAGTTGATTTTCATGTCCAACGCCATATCGGGGGTACCTATGCC
>JABMQV010000831.1 GCA_013203065.1 Desulfobacteraceae bacterium
CCAGATAGTCCAAAGGGTGCACATTGTACCCCAGTTCAAGACAACGGTTAGTCTTGGGATCCAGCAGTTCAGCCTCAAACCGATTTCCATATAAAAAACCCCCGGCCAGGGTACCCAGGGTACCGGAGAATATAACCATGTTGTCCAGCCCCCCCTTGATCTTTGATCGGACAAATTCCATGAGATCCTTGGGATCCAGAATCAGTTCGAGGCGACCCTTCTGGTAAAGGGTGCTCTCCCCACCACTGACAACCGTACTCTGAATCTCCAGATCATCCCAGTGGGCCTCCACCTCAGACAAGGGCCAGACCTTTTGACCGATAATGTTCGGGCAGATCTGTTTTGAACGGGGGATATCTGTTTCTTCCAGGTGCCGATCGGTGTGATCGCTGCCCAGCCCCACATAGATGGTCTCCGCGTCCTTCACGAGCAGCACATATTCGACCTCGCCCGAGGTCTCACCACTGTAAACCTCGATCTTATCATCTGTCACAAGCGTGCGGGTAATCACCGGAAAGAGGACTGGCGTCTCTTTTGGGCCGGGGATTCCTTTTTCGGCAAGTTCGTCGATGTGCCGCCGCACCTCTTCCTGGTTTCGACCCACGTATCCGGCATTGACCATGCGCGTATAATCAAAGGTCAGCGGCTCGCTCACCCCTTCCTTTTCAAGCGTCAAAGCAATTTCCATGACATTCTCCTTTTGTGAGTTTAGTAACGGGAAGATGCTTTACCGCTGGTCTCCCCACCCAAAACCCTATTTTTTATGGTATCTGATTTCGAAGGTTACACACCCATAAGGGATCCGGTAGGGCCCGTGTTTCATCCCCGGCGGCCGACACGCATAGTAACCGGGGAGATAGGTCTCTTTCTTTGCGATGTCATAAAGGCTCCCTTCGAGGATGAGGACCTCTTCCCAGAAGTCATGTATCAGCGTCTCCTGGGTTTCTAGACCCGGTGGGAACTTGAGTACACGCGTATAATCGCCCGTCTCGGGGTCTTCGCTCAGGATCTTCTCCTGAATGCCGAGCGTGTCCCCTTCCACTGGACGCCACTCGTAACTGGTATCATAGTCAATAAATTCAATTTCCGGCTTTGCCATTGGTCTCCCTCCCATTTCAAGTTCTGATTGTTATACGCCAATTTCGGACCTAAAAAGATACTCTCGGCACCTATCAGACGGGGCAGGCACCTACTTTCCGCTTTCCAAGGCCCGCTGTTCCAGAACCGCCCGTTCACTTAAATTGAGATGTTTCTCCATCTCTTGCACCGCCCTCTCGGGGATTCCTTTTTTGACCGCCTCAATCACCTTTTCATGCTCTTCAACCACTTCTTCCGCGCGGATCTCTATTGCAAGGGCCCGGATGCTCATCACCTGGATCATATCGCGGATATTCTCCAGTGTTGCCAACAACCGTTTGTTGTTCGTCAATTTGGTGAATGTCAAATGGAATTCTCTGTCGGCATTCAAGAAGGCCAGAAAATTTTCCTTTTTGATAGCCTCTCTCTGAGACTGAAGCGTCGCTTCCAGGCTGGCAAAGTCGTGCCGCAAAAAATCCTTGGTCACCTTGGCTACGGCAAACAACTCGATTGCCTTGCGCAATTCAAAGATTTCTTCAACATCCTGTTCTGTAAAATGATTTATCCGAACCCCGACGCGAGGCAGGAAGGTTATCAAGCCCTGACTGGAAAGCTCCAGAAGGGCCTCCCTTACAGGGGTTCTGGATATCCCAAGCTTCTTTGCAAGGGCGATTTCATTATAGGTTTCATTGGGAACCAGCTTGCCGCTTAGTATGGAATCCCGTAAAGATTTCAGAGCAATTTTTGCCAAGGGCAGCGGCTTTTTTATGGCCTTAACCGGCGGTTCCCGCATCAACGTATCTCCAAGTTTTCAATGTGTATGTAATATATCACATGCTAAATATTGCATGTCAAGAGAAAATGATAAAAAAGCGCAAGACCCTCGCCAGAAAAAAATCCGGAGTCGGGAGGATCGGTGCCGGGGAGTTATTGGACGTGAGGGAATTGAATCGGCAAACAGGCGAGTCATGTTTGCATGCCATCAAAGGCAAAGGTGAGCCGAGTGAATGTGGGCCCTCTCAACGACATAAAACCATGTGTTTATTCGTTTCTAACAGACTGATTATCATCCAAAGACCCGTCTATTTCTTTCAGCCTGGACAGCAGGATCTCAACATAGGTTTTTGGTTCGATCCCGTGTGGGCAGACAAGGTTGCACTTACCACAGAGCGTGCAGTTGAGGACCCCTGCGCTGTGGGCGATTATCTCACGATTTAATTC
>JABMQV010000832.1 GCA_013203065.1 Desulfobacteraceae bacterium
GGTGGTAAGACGGTCCACCTTATCCCAGTCGATGGTAATCTTTCCGGCATAGGAGGTTTCGAAGACCAATTTGCCAAAGGACATGGATATGACCTTCCCTTGAAGACGGTCGCCGTTTTTCATAAAAAGCTCATCAGCAACGGCAGGGTTGACCGTGAATGCCAACAGTACCGCCACAAGGCAGACGACCTTTGTGTAAAATTTGAAGGGATGAACCCCATAGAAACCGCGTGAGGGTTTTTTATGGATGGATTGAATATTGAACTCCCGCATGATGATGAACGCCTCCTTCTCAGACCATCACCCGATCTGGCCCTCCTCCCCGACCGTGTCTTTCATAAAAGCAATGCCACTCACTGCCCTAAGACCTGATGAAAAAACTGAGTCGATGGAAAGCGCCTTTTTTGACGGGGACTATAAATTTGTGAGAATCGTGTGTCAACGATTAACGGCGGACTCTATTGACACGGAAAGGTAATTTACGTATGCTACTCTGCCCAAACGGGAGTTGTCATCCGGCAAACCAGGCCGATTTGCAGACAGTCCGGAGGGCAGAGCTTACGCCTCGGAGAGTGTCAGCGTTCAGGGCTCTAGATTTTTTGACATCTGAAACCTAAAACACGAACACTGTTTTGGTTGCGGCCGAAGGCCTGCATTAGGAGAGTTGATATGAAACACTTGCTGAAGTTATTCGTCTTGGTATTTTTTGTTGCCCAGAGCGCCTGGGCCGGAATAGAAATGGGTCAGGTTCCACCAAAAGTTGATCTGAAGGACAAGCTCGGTGGTCGCCTCGATGGCACCCCCTGGAGCAGTAGCGAGTTAACGGGAAAGATCCATGTTATTTTTTACGTGGACCCTGATGAAAAAGACCTCAACAACGATGCCAGTGAGGCCCTAAAAGCGGAAAAACTGCCCCGGGATAGATTCCAGAGCTTTGCCATTATCAATATGGCCGCAACCTGGCTCCCCAACTTCGCAATCTCATCGGCATTAAAGGATAAACAAAAACAATATCCCACGACAATCTATGTGAGAGATTATAAGAAAGTCCTGGTCAACAAGTGGGAAATAGCCGACGACAACAATGATGTTCTGGCATTTGACAAAAATGGCAGGCTCTTCTTTAAAAAATATGGAAAACTAAATGAAAAAGAGATCCAGGACCTCCTGAAGGCCGTTCGCCATCACGTGGACAATTGAACGGCGACACTTAGTGCGGCCCAACATACGGAGGCGGTCATGCCATCCCTGGTCACTCAAAAATCATTACCAATGGCTTTGCCCACGGGGCGGGCCTAATAAAGGAGGTTTCCAATGCGTACCCGTTTGATTCTTGTTCTTCTGATTCTTACACTTCTCGTCCCATTAAGCGCCGTGGGCGCAGGTTCAAAAAACCCCCAGGTGGTCCTTGAAACATCCATGGGCAACATCGTCCTCGAACTCTTTCTGAATCGAGCAACCAAGACCGTGGATAATTTTCTCGGTTACGTAAGGTGGGGGCACTATGACGGGACCGTCTTTCACCGGGTGATTCCCAATTTCATGATCCAGGGGGGCGGTCTATCCTCCGATATGAAAGAAAAATCCACCGGGATGTCCATCGAAAACGAGGCGGATAACGGCCTCAAAAATAAACGGGGGACCGTGGCCATGGCACGCACTCAGGATCCTCATAGCGCCACGTCCCAGTTCTTCATCAATATCAAAGACAGTAAATTCCTCGACCACAAGAGCAGGACGTCAAAAGGCTGGGGTTACACTGTTTTTGGCAAAGTGATCGAAGGTATGGATGTGGTGGATGCCATCTCCAAAGTCAAGACGGGCACAAAAGGCAGTTACCAGGATGTGCCGTTGGAACCGGTGGTCATCATCAAAGCGACGGTGAAAGAATAGTCTCAGGATTTTTGGTTCGAAACCTGCTCACGCAAAGCATAACCAGCACTGACCTGAATAAATCCGTTCAGCCTCCTATAGTATGTCAATGCCTGGTTGGTCACAAAGAAAAATAGGAATATACCGCGTCCAAGGAAATTCCCTTATACCCATCGAGAAATCTGGATTTGGCATCCATGATCCGCTCGACCGACTGATGAAGCCTGTGGAAAGGAACCTTCCCCTGTAGCAATCTCTCCTTTATGGCGTCCATACCTTCCAGTACCCTATTCTGGTCCTCGCAGATCAGGAGGATATCGGCCCCTGCCTCAAAGGAGAGCCCAGCCCCTTCCGGGGTCCCCCACCCTTTTGAGATGGCCCCCATTTCCAGGTCATCGGTGATGATCAGACCCTCGAATCCCAATCTGTCCCGCAGGAGTGTTGTAAGGACCTTTTTTGAAAGTGTTGCGGGGAGGCCGGGTTCCATTTCAGAATAGATTGCATGGGAGGTCATGATGGTTGATACACCTTCATCTATGGCGGATATGAAGGGCGGAAGGTTGACCTCTTCCATCTCTGTATCATCCGCCTCTATGATGGGCAGTCCATAATGGGGGTCCAGGGATGCCCTTCCCAGCCCAGGGAAGTGTTTGGCCGCCGCCATCACCCCGTTTTCTTGAAGCACCCTCACGATGGTCGCCCCCAGCAACCCCACCCTTTGGGGGTCGTCTCCAAATGTCCTACCTTCCAAATGCCTTTCAGGTTCCCCCCTCCGGACATCCACAACCGGGGCAAGATCCATGTTCAATCCGACCAGACCCATCTCCCTCGCAGTGATACGTGCAAATTCCACCGCCTTTTCCACCGGCCTCGGATCCGTACCTATGGCGCTATTTCCCGAAAATTGGGTAAAAGGCTCTTTCAGTCTGGAGACGCGCCCCCCCTCCTGGTCAATCGCAAGAAAAAGGGGAGTCCCGTGATATTTCACTGCCGTCTCCTGCAGGTCCCGGCACAGGGTGGCCAGTTGAATAGGCCCTTCAATGTTTCTGCTAAAAAGAACCACCCCTCCCAGGCAATAGTCCCGGATGAGGGCCTCTATACCCGGGTCCATTTGGGTCCCGGGCATTCCCGCCATAAAAAGCCGCCCCACCTTCATGTCAAGTTCCGTTAAATCAAGTGTGGGATGCACCTTGCCCTCCACCAACATCTAAGGTATGACCTTATACCACCATCGTAACGGTGTTTCTTGAACCTTGAACCCGAGGACCGTTAAAACCTCTTTGAGTACACCGTTGACATACAACGTGCCCATGTATAATCAATTGGGAAGAATTTCAATGGAAAAAAGTATATTATGAAAGCGATGATCCTTGCAGCGGGCCTGGGTACAAGGCTGAGGCCTCTTACTTCCAGAAGACCAAAGGCCCTTGTTCCGGTCGGGAACAGGCCGGTCATCGACAGGGCAATAGCCTATCTCAAGGGCTGCAACATCACTGAATTCGTCGTCAATGCCCATCATCACTCCCGGCAAATAATAAGGCATTTAAATGGCGGACGGCCCTTTGGTGTAAAGATTGATGTCCGGGAAGAAAAGGAGATTTTGGGAACAGGGGGCGGAATTAAGAATGTATGGGATTTCTGGGACGACACCCCATTTGTGGTGATGAATGGTGATATCCTTACAGATATCGACCTGAAAAAAGCCTATGAAATGCATTGTGAGAGCGGCAACCTGGCGACCCTTATCCTCCATGACTGCATGCCCTTCAATCAGGTTCAGGTGGATGATCACATGAATATCACAGACATCGCCCCTGAAGATCATCCTGACAGGCTTGCCTTCACCGGAATCCATATTATAGAACCGGACCTTTTGACCCACATCCCAGAGGGTGTATTTTCGAATATTATCGATATTTACCGCAGATTGATCACCTTGGGAAGACCCATCAGGGGCTACATATCAGAGCACCACTACTGGCGCGACATCGGATCGGTAGGCAGTTATCTCCTTGCCAACAAAGAAGCCTTGGGAAAAGACCCCTTCCGGTTGGGGCCCCATTGTCGGGTTCACAGCTCTGCCAGGCTGAATGACTGGGCGGTCATTGGTGAAGAGGCCCGCCTGGAAGAGGGCGTGGAAATCACCCGGTCTGTCCTGTGGGAAAAAGTGGAGATAAAAAAGGGGGTAAAGGTGATCGATAGTATTATCACCTCCTCAAGGAAAGTTGAACTTGATCAGATGGGGAAGGTCCTTTAGCCATTCTCAAAAAAGGTCTCATCCTATGGATTCTGAAACAGGACAATTTATCCGGAGATTTTTGAGAGAGAAAGAACGAGATCTGGTAGGCCTCCATTTTGATCCGCTCCAGGGGGACGGTTCCAAACGGCTCTTCTGGCGTATCAATACACGTGATGACGGCCCCTCCTTTATTGCCATGGTGAACCCTCCTGTCGATTCCGCTACCAGTCATGAAAATAACGCCTATTTGATGATCGGGAGGCATCTCCGGGAAAAGGGGATACCCATCCCGGAGATCTATTGTTACGACCTTGAACGAGGTTGGTTTATCATGGAAGACATGGGAAAAACACGGCTTCATGATCTCTTATCCTCCATCCACGATCCCGTCCCTCTCTATGAAAAGGTGCTGGTAAATCTCGTCAGACTTCAGATTGATGGCGTAAGGGGTTTCGACACCGGCTGGTGCTGTCAGACTGAGAGGTATGATCTGACAGTCATGCGCCAGTACGAGTCAGACTATTTCAGAGATGCCTTCCTCTCCGGGTATCTGGGGCTTGAAAGGGATTTGACCGGGCTTGACGCATCGTTTGATCATTTGGCAGAAACCGCTTCCGAGGCCGATGGAAACCTTTTTCTACACCGCGATTTCCAGTCCCGGAACCTAATGGTCTCCAAAGGGAATGTGGGGATCGTGGACTGGCAGGGAGGAAGGCTCGGCCCCCCCGGCTATGATCTGGCCTCTCTCCTCATCGATCCCTATGCTGATCTTTCCCTTCAGCACCAAAACGAGCTGTATCAAAAGTACTTGTCCCTGGTAACTGATCGCAACGCCAGATGGGCGGACTCCTTCCAAACCTATTATCCCTATCTGGCAATTCAGCGAAACCTTCAGATCCTGGGGGCCTTTTCTTACCTCACAAAGATCATGAAAAAGCCGTATTTTGAGGCCTATATACCGGCCGCGCTCGGGACCCTCAATGATCTGCTCCACCAGATCAATGATCCCAAACTTTCTCCTCTCAGAGATCTGCTTCGGGATCTCCACCCCCTCAAGAAATCCCTCGACAGAGGTGATTCGGTGAAGTATAGGATTGAAGATTGACTATTGGCGATTGCCTGCCCCGTTGAATGAGGATCCTATTCAACGGGGTCGATTGAAAAGCGCCTTCAAGGGATTATCCATGACCTGGGCGGCTGATCTCTAAACCGGGAAAGGAGACGAAAATGGAGGAGTGTATCTTTTGTAAGATCATAAAAGGCGAAATCCCAAGCTTCAAGGTATATGAGGATGACAAGGCCCTTGCCTTTGAAGACATTAACCCCATTTCCCAGGGCCACACCCTGGTCATCCCAAAGAGGCATGCCCAGGACCTGTGGGAAATCCCTGAGGACGACCTGGCCGCTGTCCACCATGCCTCCAGGAAGATCATCCAGGCCATAAGAGATGCCCTGAATCCCACGGGCGTGGCGTGCCTTCAGCTAAACGGTCGTGGGGTAAACCAGGTTGTTATGCATTACCACCTGCACTTGATTCCCCGTGCCAGCGGCGAACCCGAGCTTTCCGTCTCCTCATGGGAACTCAAACAGGGGGATATGGAGGCAATCAAGGAGACCGCAGAAAAAATCGCGGCTGCTATCAGATAGGGAGAGCTTTGAAAAAGGCCCCTTACTCAACCAGTTCCACATTCCAATAGAGATAATCCCTCCAGGACTGCGGCACTTGCTTGAAGCCAATGGTGATCTTTAGGGCGGGGAGCCAGGTAGGGCGGGAAGCTTTACGGACAAGCCTCATACCCACCTCATTCGGGGTATGGCCGCCCTTTTTCCTGTTGCACCTAATGCAGCAGGTCACGATATTGGTCCATTCGGTCTTGCCCCCCCGATATTTGGGTATGACATGATCGTAGGTGAGCTCTTCTGAAGGGAATCGCCTGCCGCAGTATTGGCACTTATATTTATCCCTCGCATAGATGTTCTGCCGTGAGAACTTGATGGGACTCTTTGGTCTTTTTACCAGCTTGAGGAGCCGGATCACTGAGGGCAATTTGATGGCAAAGCTGACCGAGTGAATTTCCCGGTTATATTCTTCAAGGACCTCCACCTTTTCCAACATCAAGAGGGCAATCGCCCTCTTCCAGTTGATAACCCTCAGGGGTTCATATGTGATGTTGAGAAGTAGTACCTGTTCCATTGGTATGATCCCGGCCAACTGGGTTAGAAATTCTCATTCTAAAAGGAAATGCCTTACCTGCTCCAGACTGTATTTGTGTTATTTAGCCTAAAAAAAACAAAAAATCAAGAATAAAATCGAATATAAGCCCCTCTTCACTCCCTAACCACCAAATAGATCGTCATAAGACTCAAGACCTTAGAAAAGTGCAAGCCCTCCAAACGTCTCAATAAGTCCGGGAGAAATAATCGGATTCTTGGAGTGAAATCACTTGATCTTTGTAAGGGCAGACTTGATCTCTTCCCTGCCCAACTCGCCCTCCTGGGCCAGACGCGATTCCAGAGCGGCCTTTGCCTGTGGACCGCCCAGCCTTCCCAGGGCCCAGGCGCACATACCCCGAACTGTTTCGTCCGGGTGATCGTCCATCACCCGGGTCAGGAGTGGAACATGCCCCCGGTCACCCAGATTTCCCAAAGCCCTTGCAGCGTTCATCTGCCATTTTGCAATGTTTTTCCGGGAAATATAGAAGGTCAGGGGCCAGACCTTGTTCACGTAGTGATCTTGGGGCATGGTAAGCAAAGTATCCAATCGAAAGTCCGAGGCCCTTCCAGCAAGACTTTGGTTTTCCGACAGATCCTGGTTTATCCATAGCTGGTTCCTTGGGCAGACCTCCTGGCAGCGATCACATCCGTACACCCATGTCCCCATGGGTTCACGCAGATCCGTCGGCGTAATCCCGGCGCCGTAATAGGTGTTGAAGGCGATGCATTGAAACGGATTCATTTTCTTAGGGGAGTAGAGGGCTCCGGTGGGGCACGCCGCCAGGCACGCATTCTTGCACCAGGAAGGGCATCCCAGCTCAATCGAGGGATCATCGGGTTCGATTTCCGTGTCTATCAGTATGGGGATGCTTTCAAGCCATGAAGCCCCCAGCATACCCCTCCTGGCGTAGACAAAACAATTCTTGCCATAAGTTACAAGCCCTGCCCGGGCAGCAGACATGCGCGCCGGGATCTCCTCGTCAAAATAGAAACGAATCCCTTCCTGTTTCATGAGGGCAAAAAAGTCCTTGATCCTTTGGTGTTCGACCCCCCTTTCTTTCCTCTCATCCACCTGATAGCACCGCCCGATCTTTCCGATAAGCTGGGGCGGGAACCTCTGACGGTGGTAGTTGCGGATAAGGACCAGGATCGATTTCGCCCAGGGATATCTCTCATGGGGAGAGGCGCCCCGCCTGACATTGAAACGGTCAGTCATGACCCACTCATACATATCCGGGCGGGACTCGATCTCCTCAATATATAAATCCAGGGGTTCCGAACTTGTAAAACCCATGTCTTCAAAGCCAAGTTCCAGTGCCCTGTGCCGCAACCGTTCCTTCAAATTCATACTCTGCCTCCTTGAGTTATTTGTCGTAGATGGTTTATCCGCTCTGACAAACAAATGCAAGCCTTTCTGCCTTCCCCTCCTCCTATCCACTTGACACAAACCTTCCCTTTCCCTATCTTCAGTTCTGAAATATTGTCGGCGGCGGCGACAAAACACGCAACATATTCCAAGACATAAAACAATACGCCAGCATCTTCTGTGTTGATATGCCACGAACTGGCACGGGTATTTCAACAAGCAGTAACCTTGAGTTGAACCCCACATTCCAGGAGGAAATCATGACCTTAATGACAAGGGACCATTACCTCTCAACCCTCAAAGAACTACCCCATTCCGTCTTTATCCAGGGAGAGAGGGTTGAGAGTATCGTGGATCATCCCATATCAAGACCGCCTGCCATGGCCATGGCTGAGACATACCATCAGGCCCAACAGGAGGATATGAAATCGTTGTTTACTGCCCAATCCCATATAACGGGAGAAACAATAAATCGCTTTACGCACATACAGCACAGCACCGAGGACCTGATCAAGAAAATCTTGATGTTGAGGGAGATGGGCAGAAGGACTGCATGCTGTTTTCAGCGCTGCGCAGGTCTTGACTGTATGAACACCGTGTTTGCCATCACCCATGAAACGGATCAGGAGTTCGGAACCCAGTATCACCCTCGTTTTATCGATTTTCTGAAATATATACAGACAAATGATCTCGTGACCGCGGCCTGCATGACAGACACCAAGGGTGACAGAGGCCTCCCGCCTTCAAGACAGGAAGATAAGGATCAGTATTTACATATGGTGGAACGGGCGAATGGCGGCATAGTGGTGAGGGGAGCAAAACTGCATATCACAGGCGCGGTCAACTCACATGAATTGATCGTGGTACCCACAAGAGCGCTCCAAGAGGAGGATAAGGACTATGCCGTGGCCTTTGCAGTCCCCGCGGATACCAGGGGCGTGACCTTCATTTACGGTCGTCAGCCCTCCGACACCAGACGTCTTGAAGAGGGCCAATGGGATGTCGGCAATCTCTATTACGGCGGGTGTGAGGCCATGGTCGTCTTTGATGACGTATTTGTCCCGGAGGAAAGGATATTCATGAAAGGGGAATATGCCATGGCTGGCCGCCTGGTGGAGCTCTTTGCCGCACACCACAGGGCCAGTTACGGAGGGTGTAAGGTGGGGGTGGGTGATGTCCTAATCGGTGCCACAAGCGCAATAGCCGAGGCACAGGGAACAGAAAGGGCTTCCCACGTAAAAGATAAGTTGGCTGAGATGGTCCATCTTAATGAGACCCTACATTCCGGCGCATTGGCAAGTGCCCTCAAAGGCTTTTCCACTCCCAGTGGCGCTTATGCGGTAGATTCTCTCTTGGCAAATGTCTGCAAACTAAATGTTACCCGCTTCCCCTTTGAAATATCCCGCCTGGCACAGGACATAGCGGGCGGCATTCTGGTTACCATGCCCTCTCTCAAGGACAAAGATGATCCCCACATCGGCAAATATGTAAGAAAATACCTCGTGGGAAAAGAAGGCACGGATGGCGAAAAACGGGGACGGATACTGAGGCTCATCGAAAATCTGACCCTGGGAACGGGGGCGGTATCCTATCTTACGGAATCGATCCATGGCGCCGGTTCTCCCCAGGCCCAGAAGATCATGATCACACGGTTTGCTGACCTGGAAGCTGCCAGATCCTACGCCTTCAGGTTATGTGGAATCGAGTAAAACCGAGACATTCTGGAGGAAAAAATGATTTTTTGGGACTTGGAAAAGCTGCCATTAGAGGAATTCAGACCGGGGATCATGAGTCGGGCCGAAATGGGAGACAACCTGATAATGGTGTGCATGAAGATAGATCCGGACAAGGAAGACAGGGGGCACCATCATCCCTATGACCAGTGCGGCATCATTTTGGAAGGCAAAATAGAGATGTTTGTGGAAAAGGAAAAAAGGGTGCTCAATCCAAATGATGCCTATTTCATTCCCGCCGGCGAGCATCACGGCTGGAAGACGTTTGAGGGACCGGTAAGACTCCTTGATATATCACCCAGGCAGACCTGATCCTCCCGGCCCCGCCTTTCAACAAGCCTTCACGGCCAAATCAAAATTGAACACCCTTCCCGAAACGGAACCTGGTGGTCAAAGGACTCTGGGCTGACAACCGTTCTTACGGAAAGCTATTCTGTACCCTCAGCCTCTATCGCCCGGGCCGTTATCCATGGGCGGCAGCGGAAGATCACCCATCCAGATAGTCTTATCGTCAACGCCCTTTATTTCAACACTATCCCAGTAGGTATACATGTATCCGAAGAACGCTCCCTTGGGCCCAAAGATTTTCCACAGCTCCGGCACCCAATTGATATTGGCATTTAACCATTTCACCAACGACTCCACGACCGATTTCTTCGTAACCGGCACCCATTTGTCAGAAGTGATCCTTCGGCCATCGATTTTTGTATCAAACATCACGGCCGAGGGATTGTCCACCGCGAGACCCGCGTAATAGACACTGTAATTCTGCCAGTTCTCTACCAGGTCATCTATGGTCATCTTCCCCATGGCCGGTTTGAGCGTGCCATAGTTCTTGAGCATTGCACAACCTGCCATCAGACCGAGAAAAACGACGATCACAAAAATCGATTTAGTCAAATCCCTTTTCTGCTTCATTTCTTCACCTCCAATCATTATTAACCCCTTCCGGACTACCCGGTGGGCGCCTCTTCGGGGGCATTTGATTCTCTCAATCCCTCCGGGGCATGCTTCCCCTTCTGCCCCCGCTCCCTGATCTTCTCGATAACGACGAAAAGTACGGGCACCAACAAAAGGCTCAGAAATGTAGAGGCTATCATCCCGCCGAACACTGCGGTTCCGAGGGAATGGCGGCTGGCAGCCCCCGCCCCTTTTGCCACCACCAAGGGAACCACGCCAAGAATAAACGCAAACGCCGTCATCAGGATGGGCCTGAGACGCAATCGGGAGGCCTCCAGGGCCGCTTCTACCACAGATGCCCCCTGTTCACGTTTTTCCTTGGCAAACTCCACGATCAAAATGGCGTTTTTGCTGGCAAGGCCTATGAGCATTACCAGACCTATCTGACAATAGACATCATTGACAAGGCCGCGCAAGGATTGGGCCAGCAAGGCCCCAAGTATCGCAAGGGGCACTGCAAACATGATTATCAGGGGAAGCGTCCAGCTCTCGTACTGGGCTGCCAGAAAGAGAAAGACAAACACCAAGGCCAATCCAAATATGACCGGCGCCTGCCCGCCCGCCTTTTTTTCCTGATAGGCCACCCCGGTCCATTCATAACCATAGTCATCGGGCAAGACCTTGTCGGCAAGACGCTCCATTGCCTCGATGGCCTGACCCGAGCTGTATCCGGGGGCCGCCCCCCCCTGGATAGCGGCTGTTCGATAGATGTTGTAATGCTTCACCGTCTGAACTCCCCGTATCTGCTTCACCTTGATGAGGGCACTTAGGGGCACCATCTCTCCCAGCCGACTGCGAACATAAAGCCTGGAGATGTCCAGACGATCTGAGCGGAAGTCTTTTTCCGCCTGTGCGTATACTCGATAGATACGCCCAAATTTGTTAAAATCGTTGACATAAAGGGCGCCCAGGTAGGTCTGCAGTGTGTCAAAGATGTCAGAGATATCGACATCCATTGTTTTGGCCTTGGTGCGATCAAGGTCAATATAGAACTGGGGGAAATTCACTGCAAAGTTTGTGGTGAGGGGAAGGAGTGCTGGCTCCTTTGCAGCATTTTGAATCATTTTTTGGGTCACTTCGTTCAATGTGTCTAAGCTCCCGCCCGTCAGGTCCTGAAGTTCAAACTCAAATCCTCCAGTCTGACTGAGCCCCTGGATAGGGGGCGCATTAAAAACCGCCACCATGGCCTCTGAAATACCGGCGGTCTGTTTACGTACACTGGCCATGATCCCGTTTACGCTCAGCGCGGGTGTCTTCCGTTGATTCCACGGTTTCAGGACCACGATGATTGAGCTCGTATTAGGAACATTGATGTTGTTTATGAGATCAAATCCACCGATGGTCAACACGTCAGCCACCCCGGGGGTTTTACGGAGGATTTTTTCAATCTTGTTGGCAACCTTTTCGGTACGTTCCAGGGACGATCCTTCCGGACCGATGGGGAAGACATAGAAGTAGCCCTGATCCTCGTCCGGCACAAAACCTGTGGGGACAACATGGAAAAGGTAATAGGTAACGCCCAAGAGGCCTACGAATACAAGGGCTACAATGACCCAGAGCTTTATGAGGCCCTTGACCCATCCCACGTAAACGTTTGTGCACCAGTTGAACGTCTGGTTGAATTTTCTGAAAAACCAGCCATGTTTTTTTTCGGGCCCAAGCAGGAGGGCGCATAGGGCTGGGCTCAGGGTAAGTGCGTTTATGGCGGAAATACCGACTGAAATGGCAATGGTGAGGGCAAACTGTTTGTAGAGTTGGCCCGTGGTCCCCGGCATAAAGGCAACCGGCACAAACACGGCCATAAGCACCAAAGTGGTAGCAATAATCGGGCCGACTACCTCCCGCATGCCCTCTATGGCGGCCTCCATCGACCCCATCCCCTTTTCTTCGATAAGGCGGGATACGTTTTCCACCACCACGATCGCATCATCCACCACAAGACCGATGGCCAGGACCACCCCGAAAAGGGTGAGTGTGTTAATGGAAAATCCCAACGCCATCATTACGGCGAAGGTCCCCAC
>JABMQV010000114.1 GCA_013203065.1 Desulfobacteraceae bacterium
CAATGAGTGACAATGCGGAAAAGGCGCTGGAGTATCTCGATTTGGCTCACCAGAAGGCGGCCAACGTCAGCGCCATGGAAGAGGCTGCAACCTATTTCGATGAGGCCATGAAACTACTTGACTCGCTGCCCGACACAGAGGTGAATAACCAACGGCGTATCTCGCTGCTCATAGACGAGTGGGTTGTGAGTTTTATGCTTTTTAGGACCTCCGAGTATTACAAGTTACTGACCCGCTACGAACCCGTGGCCGTCGGTCTGGATAACCCAAAACTCCTGGGGGCGTATTTAACCCGGATGGCGCAGTGCGAATGGTGGCCGGGCCACTTTGATCAGGCAATCGAGAGAGGGGAAAAGGCAGCGGAACTCTGTGAGGCCGCCGGCAACCCTGAGGCTGCAGGGTTTGCATATTTGGCCATACAGTGGAGCCACCTGTTCAAGGGGGATCTCCACAAAGCCATTGCATTAAAAGAAGACGTCCTTCGTGTGTCAAAGGAGCACTTCAGCCTACGCCCTTATGTCTGGACATTTTGCGCAGCGTCATGGGCCGGGGCGGAACTGGGCCTGTGGGATGAAGCCGTCCAGGAAGGTCAAGAGGCCATGAGAGTTGCAGAGGAATTTTCAGACAACAGCATGATCTCCTTTGTGGCCCTTGTCCTGTCGACGGCCTATACAATGAAGGGTGACCTGGCTCGGGGAATCAAATATGCTGAGCTGTCGGTCCAGAGGGCTCAAACACCTGCGGACAAGGTATGGGCCCAAAGCGCCCTGGCATTGCCATGGATCAAGACCGGGGAGGTTCGCAAGGGGATTAAGGTCCTGGCCGAACTGGTTCCCATGTATCGCTCGGTGGGCTATGACGCGGGCCAAGTCGAAACCATGCTGTCCCTGGCAAAAGGATATTTCCTGGCCAAGGAGTACGAAAATGCCGGGCAAACGCTTGAAGAATGCCTGAAACTGGCCGAGCGCTGCAGGATGAAGGTCGGTATCGCGGTGGCTCACCGTCTTCTGGGAGAGGTGGCCTTGGAGACGGACCCGGTCCATGCCGGGCTCCATTTCAAGAAAAGCATTGCCCTTTTTCAACAGATAAAGGCCGAAAATGAATTGGCGAAAGCCTACACGGGGTACGGCCGGCTTTACAGAGAACAAGACAACATCACCCGTGCAAGAGAGTGCTTGGAAAAGGCCCTGGAGATTTTTGAACGCCTTGGCACCCTTATGGAGCCGGAAAAGGTCAAGGAAGCGCTCGGCGAATTATCAGAAAGCGGCATCTGATTTTTCAGGAAAACAGGGTGTGCAAGAGGGTCTTGCAATCGTCAGAGGAGAATCACCATGAGAGCTAAGTTAAATCTGGTAACCATTTCAGGCAACCTGTTGGGTGCCGTGCTGACCTTTCTCTATTTCTCTTACATCAATGTGGGCATCCATAAGACACAAGGGGAAGGCCTTACGTTTCAAAACATTGTCTTTTTTGTCCTGGGGACGGCATTCATCTTTTTTGTCATTGTGACGATAAATAATCGGTGGTCCCGTCCTTTGTATCAGGCGACAAGCGGCGAGATCTCACTGACCGACCTGGATGAGGTGTCTCTAGCGCGGCTCAAAAAAAAGGCCCTTCAGTTTGTCCCGGTGGAGGCGGGAACCAGTCTCTTTGGGTGGATAATGGCCGGTTTCATCTTTGGAATGCTTATGCCGGTTATTATGCAGCTATTTTTCGGATTGGAGCCCATGACCCTTTCCGAAAGCCTGAGGACGTTTCTTGGTATTACGGTGATCGGCGGTTCCATCACGACCCTGTTCATCTACTTTGCCACTGAAAGTCTGTGGCGAAAAAAGCTCCCCATGTTCTTCCCCGAAGGAAACCTGAGCCAGGTTGCGGGTGCCTTCAAACTGAGCGTCAGGGCGCGTCTCCTGATCGTCTTTCTGATGACCAGCCTGATTCCGCTTATCCTACTCGGGGTTTCATCCTACTGCAAGGCGCGGGCCTTGCAGGTTGCCGACCCTGCCAGGGGAGGGGAGATTATTTCCGGATTGCTTATTCAAATTATCTTTATCATGGCAATCGGTGTCATCACCTCTGTGGTGCTATCGTTATTTGTCTCAAAGAGCGTCTCGGCCCCATTAAAGGAGATGGAAACCTCCATGAAAGAGGTGGCCAAAGGAAACCTGGATGTCCACATCAGGGTCGTATCAAACGATGAGATCGGGGCCGTTGGAGAAGGGTTTGGCAGGATGATTAAGGGGTTGAAGGAGTCGGAGGTAATAAAGGAATCCTTTGGAAAGTATATCAGCCGGGAGATACGGGACGAAATACTGGCCGGCAGGGTTTCGTTGGACGGGGAAATGAGGCGAGCGACGCTGCTCTTTTCAGATCTCAGGGACTTTACCCCTTTTGTGGAGGCCACCCACCCGAAACAGGTGGTAAGCATCATGAACCTTTATTTTTCCGAGATGGCAGAGGCCATCAAACAAAACCAGGGGTTGATCCTTCAATATGTGGGCGACGAGATCGAGGCGGTATTTGGTGCTCCCCTTCCCTATGAAGACCACCCGGATATGGCTGCCCGAGCCGCACTTGACATGAAAAACAGATTGGGCCTTTTAAATGAGAAGTTCGAGGCTCAGGGGATTGCGCCGTTTCGACATGGCATCGGTATCCATAGCGGTGCGGTGTTGGCAGGGATCATCGGCAGCAAAGAACGAAGTTCCTATGCCCTGGTGGGAGACACGGTGAATCTTGCCTCCCGGATCCAGGGGCTAACCAAGGATTTCGCATGTGATATCATCCTGAGCCAAACCACCCATGACCTGTTTGCCGGCGCCTATCAAATGGAACAGTTAGAGGCGGTCAGGGTCAAGGGCAAAAGTCAAGACGTCATGCTTTATAGTCTCTTGAGCGAGATTGGGACCGGATGACCCAAATCCTAGGGTTTCCCGGAACCCACGGTGACGGGATTATTGGAGATTTGCAGGAAATGTTTTTTGATAACGGGGAGGGATAAAGATGAATATCACCAAGGTTTCATGTGTTGGGGCAGGTCTCATAGGCCAGGATTGGGCAACCCTATTCTCTTCACAGGGCCTCGACGTGACCCTGCAAGATATAAACGAATCAATCCTTGAGGAAGCGGTCAAGGGTGTCAAATCCACCTTGATGTTTCTCGCGGCAAAAAATCTTCTGGGAAAAGGGGACGTTGACACCGCCCTTGAGAGGATAAAGACGACCACTAAAATTGCCGAGGCCGTGAGAGATGCGGACTATGTCCAGGAATCGGTTCCTGACAATTATGACCTGAAGAAAACGGTCTTCAAAGAAATGGATAAAATGGCCCCTGACCACGCAATATTGGCCAGCAGCGCGTCAGGGTTGATGATGACAGAAATCCAGAAGGTGACGGCGAGGCCGGGGCGCTGTGTGCTTGTGCACCCCATGGTCCCGCTTTATCTCATACCCCTTGTGGAGATTGTTGGTGGGGAAGACACCTCTCCCGAGACGGTTCGGGCTACCGACAAATTCATGAAAGACCTTGGAAAGACCCCTGTTGTGCTCAACCGGGAAGTCTCCGGATACATCATAAACCGGTTGCAGGCAGCCCTATTGCGTGAAGCAATCGATTTGGTTGACAAAGGCGTAGTTAGTGCGGAGGGCCTGGACAAGGCCTTCTGCATGGGGATAGGGATCCGAGATCCTATCGTAGGGCCATTGCTGCGGGTACACTTGGCTGGAAATGGCGTGGAGCGGTTCTTCCAGAACTACGCCCAATCGTACCGATACCGATGGGAGGATATGGAAACGTGGACCTCCATCCCTCCTTCGGCAGTGAAGGCAGTTGTAGAGGGGGTTAATGAAATGGAAATTGTCCGCAAGAAACCCATGCACGAAATTCAAAACTGGAGGGATGAAATGCTGGTCAAGCTCCTCAAGATGGTTCATGGAGGAGGTTAGCCGGAGGTTTTTGCCCTCTGTTGGTATTGACTCGCAGATCCGATTCCTTTATAGTCCGCCGAGAAATAGGGGGCTTATCGGGCCGACCGGCCTCCTTCCCAGATGGGCAGGCATCACCCGTATCCACCGGCCAAACGTAAAGCACCCCTTTCCTGACGACCTGGTCTTGTAAACGGGGTCTGGAAGGGGCCTTCAAAAGGACCTTTGCCTTCATAAGTTTTTTGGAGTGATAGAGTAATGGAAAAACTTATCATTACCGCCGCGGTGATTGG
>JABMQV010000833.1 GCA_013203065.1 Desulfobacteraceae bacterium
CCCCAAGAGATGTACGGGTTTTGTATCCCCGAACTTGAAAAACTGGGGATCCCAGCGAGGAAAATACGAAAAGAGGCCTACGGCCCACCCGCAAGGATTTCTGATTATCCTGGCTGGCCTCAGGAAATAAAGGAACAAGACCCTGTTGCCATAAAGGTCAAAGGTCATAAAATTCTGGAAGGCCGGGCAGGAGAACCGCTCCTGGTGACTCTGGAAAAGGCCGGCCTCGTGCCCCCATCCCTCTGCCGTTCAGGTGAATGCAGTTTGTGCAGGGTAAAACTCTTGTCGGGAAAAGTCTTTCAGCCCCCCGGGGCCCTGGTTCGTAAATCGGACACCCAATTTGGATATATTCATTCCTGCGTCTCGTATCCACTTGAAGATCTGGAGGTCTTGATATAGAGACGGCGGAGAATTGAAAATTGACGATTGAAGATTGAAATTTTGTGGTGCTAAGGATTATTGAGAATTTACCAATTTTGTTGCAAAGGGACGAAAGAGTCCCCCACACCTATTTGAGGATTATGGAAATGATTGAAGAAATCTTACCGGACCTTTTCCGAATCAAGATCCCCCTTCCCAAAAGCCCTCTCAAGTACCTCAACTCGTACGTAATCAGGGGCCCGGAGAGGAATATGATCATTGATACGGGGCTAAATCGAAAAGAATGTCTGGAGGCAATGCTTGACGGTCTCAGGGATCTGGAAATTGACCTAAAAAAAACGGACCTCTTTATTACCCATCTCCATGCAGATCACTTTGGCCTCGTATCCAAACTGGTCACGGATGGGACCAAAACATACTTTAACCGCCCGGACACCGAGATCATCGAGACCTTCGGGGGCTGGGAACCCATGCTCGAATATGCCGGCCTTATGGGCTTTCCAAGGGATGAGCTCCGAAATGCCCTTGATAGCCATCCCGGTTTCAAGTTCAAGTCGGAGTGGATCCCCGAACTGAGCATCCTGAGCGATAACGATACTCTCAAAGTCGGAGACTTTCTTTTCAAATGCATAGAAACCCCCGGCCACACCAGAGGCCACACATGCCTCTACGAGACTTCAAAAAAGATTTTTGTCGCCGGAGACCACATCCTCAATGATATAACCCCCAACATTCAATGCTGGTCCGATCAGGAAAATCCATTGGGGGATTATCTGGCCAGTCTGGATAAGGTCCGTGATCTGGAGGTGGATCTTGTGTTGCCCGGACACCGGCGCCTTTTCAGGAACCACAGGGAGCGGATCGAAGAACTGGAAAGACATCATAGCCAGAGGATCCAAGAAGTCCTCAAGATACTAAAGGGAGGTCCCCAAAACGCCTTTCAGGTTGCCTCGAAGATGACATGGGACATCGCAATCGAGTCCTGGGATCTGTTTCCCTTGGCACAGAAATGGTTTGCCACCGGAGAGGCGATTTCCCACCTGAGATACCTTGAGGAAACACGGGACATCGCCAGAGAGACAGGAAAGGAAACAACCCTGTTTTTCTTGAATCAGGCATAATGGTATGAGATTTGGATAAGAAAAGATCGGGACCTTGCTGTGATTTCGACCGGGTCAATGAAAAAATAATCACCCCCTCATTCGTAAAATGAAAGGAGCGATTCACTATGAGTAATAAAACCACCGACGAGAAGGACTTTGTGACTTACCATAGAGATGGCCACGTGGGATTCATAACATTGAACAGACCGGAAAAGCGAAACGCTCTGAATCCCGCGGTTTGGGGTTCTCTGGACAGTGCCATAGGGCTGGCTGAAGAAGATGGAGATGTCAGGGTAGTCATACTGCAGGGAGAGGGAAAATCCTTTTGCGCCGGCCTGGATCTCAGCCCTGAAAATGAGCTGTTTTCGGTTGTAGGCATGGACCCCACCGCATCCCAGAAGGTAGAATTTTTCAGGGAAGTCAGAAAGACCCAGGACATCCACACAAGGCTGGAACTCCTTCAAAGACCCACCATCGCCATTATCCAGGGCCACTGCCTGGGGGCAGGACTGGAGTTGGCCCTCTGTTGCGATATCAGGCTGTGCTCCTCAGAGACCCTGTTTGCCCTGCCCGAGGCAAAACTGGGGTTTATCACTGACGTGGGGGGGCTCCAGCGGTTGCCCAAGGTCGTGGGAAAAGGCCACGCCCGTGAAATCGTCTTCCGGGGACACAGGTTTGACGCGAAACGGGCCCAGGTTATCAATCTGGTAAATGATGTCTGTCCGGACGAGGAGACCCTCCGGGCCAAGGCCTTGGAAATGGCGGAAGAGATTGCAGGCAATCCTCCCTTGGCGGTCCAGGGGGCCAAGGATGTTCTGCTCTTTGACGAGGAGGCGACCCTCACTGAATCTCTCGAATATAACGCGGCCCGATCCAGCATGATCGTTCCTTCGGAAGACCTCTCCGAGGCCGTAACCGCCTACCTGGAAAAACGGCAGGGGGAATTCAAAGGGGCCTGAACAGAACCAGGGGAAGGGCTTTCAAAAAAACCTATTGCGGTTTTGGCTTGGGAGGGCTTACGATCGCTTCACCTTCCAGGACCACGGTGCCGTCCTGTATGGCACAGGTCGTTTTCAACCTGACCCTGTTCTTCTCCGGGATGATTTCCACCACCTCTGCGCGTGCGGTCACGGTATCCCCCATGCGCACAGGCGCCAGGAACTTAAGTTGCTGACTGATATAAATGGTCCCTGGGCCGGGCAATTGGCTTGCAATGACCGTGGAAATAAACCCCCCCGTCAGCATGCCGTGGACGATCCTGCCCTTAAAAAAGGTGTTCCGGGCGTATTCCTCATCCACGTGGGCGGGATTGAAATCCCCGGTGATCCCCGCATAGAGATAGACATCCGACTCCGAAATCGTCTTCGAAAACTGTGCCGCGTCCCCTAACTTGAGTTCCTTGATACTCTTTCCTTGCTTCATATCAAACCTATAGAGTGTCTCAGGATTTTGCCAAAACAAATAGTGCCTCGCCAGCGCCCATTCTCAAAAAGGACAACACCCGCTATACCCCCAGCATGGAATCCAGGGACCCCTCGCGTTCGAGTGCATAGAGTTCATCACAGCCGCCCACGTGGTTGCCGTCTATGAAAATTTGGGGCACTGTCCTCTTGCCCCCACTCCTCTTTACGACTTCTTCAGCCAGTGTCATGTCCTGATCCGTGCGAAACTCCCGGTAATCGACTCCTTTTGACTCCAGAAGGTTTTTTGCCTTGATACAATAGGGGCATGTCTTTGATGTATAAATATCCACCGTTGCCATAACTTGTGCTCCTTATCTTTAGTCCTTAAGATAATGGTAAACGTTCACGGGTTCAAAGGTTCAGAGGTTCAGGGTTCCGAGGTCAATCAACAATCGAAAGTCCGACGTCCAATGTCCGATGTCCGATGTTGGATATTCGACAGATTTCAAGTTTCAAATTTCAAGTTTCAATCATCAATCCTAAACCTCTTCCACTATGGAAATGAATCTTCTCCATTTCTCCTCAAAACGCCCGACGGGCAGACTATCCAGGGTTCTCATTTCCACGGTAGGCCCTTTGCAATTTATGCGAACATCCGTAAAAAGCGTGGTCATATGATAGAGAAATTTATCGAAGGTGATCTCTCCTTTTTTTCTGAAAGGCACGCCTTCCCGAAGGTCCACCGCATCCAGGGCAAAACGGACCAACCCTTTGGCCAACTCCTTTGCACTCCCAAGGTTTTTTTGGCTGCAAAGGGTCTGTCCACATCGGGTTGGATCGGTGTTATCCCAGATTTCCCGTCGATGCCGGGACATCCCGAATTCCTTAGTCACAGACAATTCGCAGAGTTTCCGGAAGAGTGGAGGCATCTCCTGCACACTGCGAATGACCACGTGGAGATGAATGGAGGCCGTGCCCTTCATCATTTCCCGCCCCCTGGTTCCAGCCCTTGTCACCCGCTCGTGCAGATTTCTGTAACGTTCGGAAGTTAGGCACAAAGGGGCATCCCCCCGGTCCGGGATATAGCCGACACCCAGGTATTCGATTCCCAGTGCTTTCAGGATAGCGGCGTTTGTATTCTTTATCTCTGATAACGCACTCCGAAACGTACCCTTATCCCAGCCAAACATGGGTGTGCTGTGGTATTCGATCTGCCCACCCGGCTCAAAGGTAATATATATCCCGGAGGGTGACACAAAACTCCCTTCATCCGGATCAAAACCGCATGAAGGTAGGAATCCATAAATTTCCCCCATATGATCCAGCGTAAGCGGGGTCCGGGAAATAAACTCATACTCGAACCCATAGCTCCGCGGGCCGTCCGGGACCCGTTGCCGCAGGACCTCCAGAAACATGTTGCTAAAACCTTCTAGAAACGCTTCGTATGTATTCCCGTCACTCACGACAGTCTACCCGTATCAGCCAAAGAATTCTTCATACCAGAGGGTAAATACAATGACAGCAAAGACCCGATCGGCAGCGGAGACCAGTGTCTCAGGCCCCACGCCCTCCGCTGAGACCCTCCCCGCCAGTTCTCTTACCATATTTCCACTCAAAATTCCCTGCTTTTCAACAACATCCCCCAACACGATTTCCTTCATGAAACCGGGCAGAGTGGAGGGATCACTCAGCCAGTCTGCCAGAGGAACGGTAAAGGGCTGTTTTTCCCTGTAACCGGTCTCTCTGTCCAGGACGGAATACTTGGTAAAGGCATGGCGACAGATCATTTTTTCCTGTCCCAGTCCCAGGTTGACCTTGAAGCCCGGAGGAAGTGTCGCGGCAAATTCGGCCAACCGGTAGTCCAGGAAAGGCGTGCGCGTTTCCAGTGAGTGCCTCATGGATAGTTTGTCAAGCCGCAGAATAACATAATCCGGCAGACGAAAACGGCTCTCCATGGCCAGGGCCGCGTTCAACGGATGCTCGTTCCCACTCAAGGCCGGCAGGGCATCCTCGGGAAAAAGATCCGCAGGAGGTTCCGAGCCCATGAGTCTTCTCAATTCATCCCGGCTAAAGAGGCTCTCACTCTGGATGTAGCGTCTTATGGGGTCGGGGTCCCTTACGGCCATATAGGAAAGGAGTTCGGGATAGACCGCTTCCAGTTCTCTCTTCCCCTTGCCGGATAGATTGCCATACTCATGGGCAGCCATCTCGAGCAGGAATTTACGGTAACCGGCAAAGATCTCATCAGCGCCTTCTCCTGTCAGCACCACCTTTACGTGTCCGGCCGCCAGCCGACAGACTTGGTCCGTGGGAAAAACAGCCCCCAGCGAGATCGGCTCTTCAAGTGCCCCGACAATTCCGGGGAGTTGATCAAGGGACTCCCTGCCACAAATCTTCGTTATAAGCCTCACCGACCCGAAAAGGTCCTCATTGGCCCTAAGAAACCTCTCCACCAACGGTAACTCGTTATATTTCTCTTCATCAAAGGCAAGGGTAAACAACCTGACATCAGGCCGCAGCCTCGCCACCCGCGATGCCACGGCCGAAGAGTCAATCCCACTGCTCAGGAAACTTCCCACCTCCACATCTGACCTGAGCCGGATGCGAACGGCATCCGTGAACAGGGCATGGAACTTCTCTGCCGCCTCGTCCAGGCTCAAATCCGGATTCTCGCGGTCCAGACCATATTCCCAGTATCGCTCCACATGGTATTTCCCGTTTTCCAAGTCGTATTCCAGATAAGAACCGGGCGGCAACCGCTTGAGACCGTAAAACATGGTCTCTTCACCCGGAAGGTATCGATAGGTAAAGAGTGTACCCATCCGGCTGTGGTTGAGCCGTCTTGGAAGGCCGCTTCCTGCCAGCAACGGCTTTATTTCAGAAGAAAAGACAAAGTTCCCCTCCCAGGCAGCATAATAGAGGGGCTTGATCCCGAATCGGTCACGAAACATCAGGAGTTTTTTCTGGATGGGGTCGAGGATGGCACCCGCATACATGCCATTCAGGTGCTGGAGAAAATCAAGACCCGTTCTCCGGTAGAGGTGGAGAGCCACCTCCGCGTCCCCCTTGGATACGAAAGGCTCATCCCTCACATCAGATCGAAGTTCAATATAGTTGTAAATCTGACCGTTACAGATGATGATGGATTGATCTTTCGGACATTGGATCGGCTGCATCCCCGTCTCCAGATCCAGGATAGACAACCTCACAAAGCCAAGCCCTATCCGACGATCCCCGACGGAAATAACCGTTTCCCTTTGATCGTCAGGTCCCCGATGTCTCTCAAGTCTCCCCATGCGGGAAAGACGTCTCAAAATTTCTTCCCCGTGAAGTGAACGGGAGACTATCCCGTATATGCCGCACATTTGATCTTACCCTTAAGAAATATACGAAAACCTGTTGATATTTTTGGCACTATTCCATTATTCCTTTTGATGTTTGCGAGTCGGGAATTAATCTCGCCATTGGTTCACTGCCAAATCACCGCTGTGGGCGAGATCAGCAAGGCAAAGTAAAGAATCCACGCCCGGAGGACGTGGCTTTGATCTGCCCCCTAAAAGGGGGCCAAAAGCCAGCTTTCAGATTCCGGGAGTGTTGGAGTATTGGAGTGCTGGAGTAATGTGATGGAATTGAAA
>JABMQV010000834.1 GCA_013203065.1 Desulfobacteraceae bacterium
ATCCCATCTTCAGGTCATCTTCGGCCGCGCCTCAATCGCAAAATCCTCTAAATAGTACTACTATTTCTGTGGTTTTGCTCAATCGGCGCAGCCAAATCTGACCCAAACCTGGGCGCCAACTCTGCGAAGTTATTCTTGCGCAAGCCCTTAGCCTTCGAGAAACCGCCAATAGTCCACCATCCTGGAGAGGACATTTACCGCATCCTCAGGTGTCTCATAATATAGGCCGCTGTACCGCCTTCCAGCCACCGGACGTACCCTGCCCTTTGTGGTCCTGGCCATGGAGACGCCGACAACGGGCTTCTCGTAAGTCTCCATCAATTCCGCCATCTTGGCAATATAGTGCTTTTCATAATCTTCAACCAGGGTATCAATCTGCTCCAGGAATTCAGGAGGGGTGTCGAGGTCCACCTTGCGGGTGGATTCAATCAATAGGGAGGCAAACTCGTGACGGTCCACGATCCCAAGGCTTATGACAGCGTCGATTCCGTCCCACTCCATCAGCGCTTCTACTGCCACAATGGGTGCATCGGGGTCAGCTGTACCCACCAGGTCAACGGGATTCCCCTTGCTCCAGAAAGGAGGCAGGTACCTGCCAATGGTTTCCACAATCTTAGGGGGGATCACTGGGACTTCCAGCCCCCTTTCATTGCATTCATCTGCCGTCACCACCCCCCATCCCCCACCAAGGGTCACGATCCCCACCCTGTTTCCCCGCGGCAAGGGCAGGGAGGAAAATCCCGCCGAAAGGTCCAGCAGTTCGGAGGGCACGGAGACATTCAAGAGACCTGCCTGGCTGCATGCAGCCCTGAAAAGGAAGTCTTCTCCGCTCATGGAACCGGTATGAGAGGCTGCTGCCGAACGCCCCGCCTCGGTTCGACCGCCTTTTAGGATGACCACGGGTTTTCTGAGGTTTACCCGCTTTGCTGTCTCCACAAAACGTCTGCCATCCCCCACACTCTCCACATACAAGATGATGATGCGGGTGTGTTCATCCCGCTCCAGGTATTCCAGATAATCGGCACAAGAGATCATCCCCTCATTTCCGGAGCCCACAAACAGGGATATACCGATCCCCTGCTGGTCTGCAAAGTGGATCAACTGGTTGCCGAGATTTCCCGACTGCGACACAAAGGCCACCGACCCCCTCCCAGGCCGTGCATGCACCCCCGTTGCGAACAGGTTTGCGTAGGGACAGATGATCCCCATGGTATTGGGTCCGACAAGTGTGAGCCCCCTCTTCCGGGAGATATCCACAACCTGTTTTTCAAGCGCTTTACCAGCCTCATCGGTTTCGCTGAAACCGGAGGTGATTAAAACCACCCCCGTTACCCCTTTATCCCCGCATTCCTCTAAGATCCCCGGGACGGTCCTGGCCGGGGTGGTTATAAAGACCAGGTCCACAGGATCGGGAACATCCAGAAGACGTTCAAAGACCGGAAGACCGAAGATTTCCTTCTGTTTGGGATTAACAGGAAAGACCTTTCCCTGAAAGCCCCCCGCAAGAATGTTGCTGAGAATAAATTGCCCCCATTTACCAAACACCGCGGAGGCACCGATGACGGCCACTGACTCGGGGTTAAAAACAGCATCAAGATTCAGGGGATATTTTGTCGCCGGGTTATTCATCGGATTTTGCACCTGTTGCCAATCCCATCAAGTTCGTTGCTTTCTGAAACACAAATCATGCCCGTCACATCCTTTCCTTACGAAGCCACAAGGTATGTTATCAATAATCTCGGGCACCCCACTCTACAAATCGCACTCTTTCTCCCGAATTTATCAATAAGTTACGCCACAAGTTCTCGCCGAAAACTTCGCATAAGGGGGTAAAGATAGATCTCTTTCGGCGATTTCTCTTTCCGCTTACTCTCCCTGTCCATTCGCCCTCGACCTGTTGTCGTCCCCACATGAATCCAATTAGCTGCCTTATAGCAGGTCCCCCTGAATCTCTTCGTGTCCACCAGGGTTTCCAGAAGCACCGGACGATAGCCATAAGACCTCTCCCAATCATCCGGAACCACTCTCGAGGCCAGCGCAAGCACCGAACTTGCAAGGTTCTTGACGCTGACCCAGGGCAGAATAAGAAATCGGCTGTTATTGATGATTCTCTGCAAATTCCGTTCCCGCTGCTGATCATTCCACCCAATCCATTTATCCCTGGGCCCCATCTTCCAGGCGGGAGAGGAAAACTGCAGACATCCAAGCACCTCCTTCGTTTCTCGCGTCGCCTCAATAAAATACCGGAGCTGCGCGCCAAAAGGCAAATGATATCCCAGGTAGTGATATCGATCAACATATTCATACCACAGGTCCCTTTTCTCTTTGCTCGTAACCCTTGTCAGGACCAAGGGAGAAAACTCCTTCACTTTTCCTGAGATATTGTCCCGAACTTCTCCTTCTTTTGTCCTTCCTACACGGGTCTTCATACCCTTCGGACGACCTTTCTTGCGCTCAGGAAGACCGATGATCCCTTTGGAGTCCAGATATTCAAGGAATTGGCGGCATTCGACAGACTTTAGTTTCCCGGTCGGTCTCTTCCAGGTAAACAATTCGCAGACCGTGTTGGCTAACTCAGTACGGCTGAGGCCCCGGCAACTATCTACGATCTCTTTGATTTCATCCAGTTCATCCTTGTCAAATGTCCGTCCGAAAAAAGTCTCAGAAGATACATGCTCCATAGGACC
The DNA here is from genome assembly GCA_013203065.1 of Desulfobacteraceae bacterium. Next base: position 2,688 of record JABMQV010000834.1, read on the forward strand.
AACTCACCACTCTTATGACCCGCATCTTACTGAAAAATAATAAAAGAAATAGCCGTTCACAGGTTCAGGCCTGCCCGCCATCGCTCTCGCTCAGGCGAGGCGGGCG
>JABMQV010000835.1 GCA_013203065.1 Desulfobacteraceae bacterium
CGCCCAGCTGACCGTGAGTTTCACTTCTTTGGCTATTTGTTCGACGTGTGGCCGGATGATTTTGCGCAGGGGAAAATGGTAGGCATAGGCGATCCCGAGTTCAAACAAAAAAATCCCCAGACGATATTTTCCCGTCTGGGGATTTTTTTCAAAAAACCCGTCACCCTCCAAGGTTCCGAGCATCCTCGAAACTTTGCTTGGCGCCATTTTGACCGCTTTCGAAATCTCGGTTACGCTCAACTCCTCTGTTTTGAAATCGTCAAATTCCAAAAGGATCTTCGCGAGATCCTTGAGGGTCTTGTATTCCTGCATATCTCAAAAACAGGTATGAACCCATCTCCCCATTATTTCTTTCAACCTGCCAAACGGCAGCGTATTTTTGAACAAAATATCTGTGACCTACCACCGGTCAAATCAACAAATCCGGGATGCCAAAGAACAAAGTGAAAATCTAATCATTTTCCAAATTTTTCAATATCGTTGCATTTTGTGCAATTAACGACCACTATATGCAATATATATTCAGAAAAAAATGTCAAGAAAAAAATGCACGCTAGACTATTTTTTGGTAAACTGCAGGGAAGCCAACCTCTTTTCCCGCGGATGGGGTAGGGTTCACTGGGTTGAGTGGGGGCGAACAGGTAGGGGGCTGACAGCGGGAAGGGCTTCTTGCTGATTCAACCAAGTGCTACAGTTTTGAAACCATTGAAGTGGGAAATACTTTATGACTGGCAGCCGTGAGTTCGGAATTGCCGTAAATAACCCTATTGACTTGTTTTTGATTTACTGGTTTTATGCAAAAATCCGAAGCCCCAATGACCCGTGTTATGGCAGTGATCCTGAGGAAGTTGAACATGGTGCTTACTGCCCTGGGCAACAAACCGGGAGGACGCGGCGGGTCAGGGTTAACTGATCTTTGTTAGACAACAAAAACTCGCCGAAAATGGGGGAATATCCGTATGGAAAACCTGTGGATCGGGGTGGTAGCCCTTTTTAGTGATCCCATCGCGTTGCTCCTCTTCTTTGCCGCCCTGATAGCTGGTTTGCTCTTTGCCGCGTTGCCCGGTATCAACATGGTCACCCTGGGCGCCATCATCCTCCCGTTCACCATCTATTTGGAGCCCGCTCAGGCCATAATGATCTACGGCGTCATTTATGTCTCCGGAACTTATGGCGGGGCGGTCATGGCCATTCTGTTCAATATCCCGGGCTCTGCAGAGAATGCACCGACTGCCTTTGACGGATACCCTCTCACCCAACAGGGCAAGTCAGGCCTGGCCATTGGCGCGGCCATTGTCTCCTCTTCCCTCGGGGGCATTCTGTCAACCATCTTGATGATGATTGCCGCCCCCACCATCGGCCGCTGGGCGATTCACGCCTTTGGCCCTCCGGAAATGTTTGCAATGATCTTTTTTGGAGTGAACGTTGCTGCCTCCGTCGGAGCGAAGACCTTTTGGAAGGGATGGCTCTCCGTCATGTTAGGGCTGCTTCTTGCCTGTATAGGGACAGATCCGGCCGGCGGGCTGACACGTTTTGCCTTTGGCACCTACTATCTGCTGGCCGGCATCCATTTTATACCGTTGATCCTCGGCTTCTTCGCCATCTCCGAAGTTTTTGTTCAGGCCGAGAAAATGGTAACACACAAATACAAGGCCCCCAAAGTGGGGTTGGTTTTCCCCTCTTTCAGGGATTTCTGGCGTATGAGAGTTTGCATTATACGTTCCTGGATTCTCGGTTTCTTCGCAGGTGTGCTGCCGGGGATTGGCGCCACTTTGGCGGCCTTTTTGAGCTACAATGAGGCCAAGCGGTGGTCCAAGCACCCCGAGCGCTTTGGCAAGGGCGAGTTGGAAGGCGTGGTCGCAAGCGAGACCGCCAACAACGCGGCCACGGGCGGAGCCATGATTCCCCTCCTTGCTTTGGGTCTTCCTGGTGGCGCGATTACGGCCATGATGATCAGTGTCTTTATGATTCACGGGATGGAACCCGGCCCCCTCATCATGGTGAGGGCCCACGACCTGGTCTGGGAGCTTTTTGTGGCCATGTTTCTGGCCAATCTTTTTATCTTTTTTCTGGGCTACCTGGAAACCAAAACCGTGGTTAACCTGTTAAGGATTCCTTTCCGTCTGCTGTGTCCCATCATCTTTATCCTGTCCACCATCGGAAGCTACGCATTGAGAAATTCCCTTTTGGACGTGTGGGTGATGATTCTCGCCGGGATCGCCGGATATTTCCTTCGTCGTACCGGGTATTCGGTAGCGGGAATCATCCTTGGGGTTATTCTGGGCAAGATTGGTGAGTCGGCCTTTGTAAAGGCTATCATTATGGTCAATTACGACTGGCTTGGTTTTTTTGGCCGACCTGTTTGTGCCGTCCTGCTGATTGGGGGACTTGTAACCTTAGCCTGGAACGTGTATAGCTCTTTTAGGAAGCGGGCAGCTACATGATATACATCTCCGAAATTCTAAAGCATATTGAGAGTATGGCGGGTTCGATGTGCCGGTTTTTGCCTCGCGTATAGAATAATGGAATGGTGGAATAATGGTATGTTGTTTTTTGAAGGAATTACACATTAATTAAATTCCCTGTAAATGTGGGCTTTGCCGATAAGCCCCTGTCCCATTGTTCCATCATTCCAGTATTCCAACATTCCAGTTGTGAGCGAAGCGAACTAACCTGTCTTTAGGGGAAGAACTGAACATGAAAATCCTTGGCCTCATGGCCTTGAGGACCAGATTGCCCCTGATCCGGCCATATCATCTCTCTTTGGTAACGTTGGATTACCTTGACTCGATTCTGGTCAGGATACAGGCAGACGGTAAAGAGGGGTTTGGGGAAACGACCAATGTTTCCGGATATTTTCATGAAACCCCGGAAGACGCCTGGCACTTCATTGAGAAGTGGGCACCAAAGATTCTAGACCGTGCCCCGGAATCCGTCTTGAGGGAGGTCAGCGAGACAGAGAAGCCTTTATCCTTTGCCGCCACCCCTCTGCTTACGGCCTTGGAGGAACTCATTCGTGCTCTGACCCAAACGGAGGGGAAGAGGGTGAGACTCCCGCTATTGGGGGTCGTCCAGGGGGAGACCACGGAGGAACTGGTGGCCGACACGGAAAAATTGCAGGATTTGGGTTTCCGGACGCTGAAATTCAAGGTGGGTTTTGACATTGAGGAGGATCTTAACCGGTTGAGGATCGTGCAGAAAGTGTTGATGCCGGGAGTCCAAGTAAGGGTCGACGCCAACCAGGGGTACACGTTTGTCCAGGCGGAGAGATTTCTCAAGGAGCTCGATCCCGAAGGCGTAGAACTCCTGGAGCAACCCCTGGCTCCTGGTGCGTGGAAGGAGATGTCACGTCTCGCTCTCTTCAGAACAGTCCCCCTAATGCTTGACGAAGCGATCAGCTCGGAAACAGATTTGGATAGAACTATTGAGACGGGCTGTGCACAGGCAGTGAAATTCAAGCTCATGAAGTGTGGATCCATGGCCGAGCTGGCTCGTTTGATCAAAAAGGCTCGATCCGCGGGACTAAAAGTCATTGTGGGAAACGGCGTGGCCATGGATATCGGGTGCCGGCACGAAGCCCTGGTTTTGCATGAAACCGGGTTGACGGAGGATGCCGGTGAGATGAACGGCTTTTTGAAATGTACAGAGCAGAGCCTCGAACCGGCGATCAAGGTTGAAGGCGGTCATCTTTACATTTCGGAAGGGCAACCAAGGGTCCGCTGGGACGTCCTCTCTCGTTTTGCGGATAAAGAGAGCGTCTGGGGACGGATCGAGGATTGAGGTGTTGGTTTTCAATTGGGCGGTGGCAAATGCATGTAAAGCGTTGGCCATAATATCAACAAATATCATTATTTTCTAAGGAGGTTCAAAATGGAGAAAAACACGTTTTGGAAGATGTTTTTGGTGCTAACCCTGGTCGCAGCCCTCTGC
>JABMQV010000836.1 GCA_013203065.1 Desulfobacteraceae bacterium
GCAAGCCGCTAAAAAAAATATGGCCATCGGGTTTCTGATGGATCAAAATGTAGACTGGTACGAAGGGGTGTTTGTTCGATTCCTGGGAAGAACAGCCTGCACAAACAAAGGCCTGGCGCTCCTGGCCTTAAGAACGGGGACGCCTGTCATCCCGATGTTTTCGGCAAGACAGGAAGACGGAAGGTATCGCATCACCTTTGGAAGAGAGGTGGCCTTGGTAAGGACGGGTGATAAGACCCGTGACCTGGAGGAAAACACACAGCTCTTTTCTGAAATTATTGAGACGTATGTCAGGAAACATCCCGATCAGTGGTTCTGGTTTCATAGGCGCTGGAAGACAAAGTCTTACTGTCCACTGCCAGAAGGTTATTACCCAAACCCGGATGAACGGGGAAATTGAAAACAAACTCAATTCGAGACCCACGGGACGATAAGGCATGCCAAGGGTGAAGGGTCATAAGCAGATTGACAAATCCATGATCCATCGCATCCTTGTCCGCGCCACCAATTGGCTGGGAGATGGGGTCATGACCCTCCCGGCACTAGAAGCTGTGAGAAGGAATTTTCCGTCAAGTTCCATCACGGTTTTGGCAAAGCCATGGGTCCTCTCCCTTTTTGAAGCCCATCCCGCGGTGGATCATGTCATGCCGTTTGAGAAAGGGGAAGGGGCCTTCACGGGCCTTGGCGAGATGCTCCGCATAATCAGGTTGATCCGGAAAGAAAAATTTGACCTTGCCATCCTTTTCCAGAACGCCTTTGAAGCTGCCCTTCTGACCTGCCTGGGCAGGGTCAGGGTGAGACTGGGCTATATTACGGATGGCCGAGGACTCCTGCTGACACATGGTGTGATCAGGGATAAGGAAGTCCTGAAGGTTCATCAGGTAGAATATTATCTGTCGATCTTGAGGGCCATGGGCTGGGAGGCCAAGGGCTCGGAACCATCTCTCCACGTGAGAAGAAAAAATAGGGAAGAGGCCATGGGTCTCCTTGCGTCCGAGGGAATCAGGGATGAGGAATACCTGATCGGTCTGGGACCTGGAGCCATCTTTGGAGGGAGCAAGCGGTGGCCCCCCGGTCGATTTGCTCGGATTGGAGAGTGGGCCGCCGAGAGGTGGGGTGCAAAAATCTTATTGTTTGGGAGCAGTAAGGAAAGGGAGATCTGCGAGGAAGTGGCCAGGGAAATGGGGCATACGCCCGTGAATTTTTGTGGCCTGACCTCGCTTGGAGAAGCGATGGGCCTGATCAACGGTTGTCAACTTTTTGTAACGAATGACTCAGGGCTCATGCATGTGAGTGCCGCGTTAGGGGTGCCAACGGTGGCAATATTTGGTTCAACCGACCCGAATGCCACCGGTCCCGGAGGGTCACGTACCAGGGTTGTGAGGCATGACGTCGAGTGTGCGCCCTGCCTGAAACCCGAATGCCCGACCCATCACCAATGTATGCTATCCATTGAACCTGAGGTAGTCTGGGAGGCCATGGCGGCGTTAAAGGGGGAGATTGAGTGAAAAGACCGGCTGCTTTTATTGACAGAGATGGTACCATAAACGAGCAGATGGGATACATAAACCACATCAGCCGATTTGTTGTCCTTCCGGGGACGGCCGAAGCCATACGGCTTCTGAATAAAACCGGTTTTCTGGCGATTATCGTGACCAACCAGTCCGGGGTTGCCAGGGGCTATTTCCCCATTGAGCTGGTTGACGAGGTGCACAACCACCTCAGGAACATGCTTGAAAAAGAAGATGTCATCATTGACGATATTCTTTTCTGCCCCCATTATCCAAAGGGAAAAGTGGAAGAACACGATCTCGATTGCAATTGCAGAAAACCCAGACCGGGCTTGATTGAAAAGGCATGCAGGAAGTTCGACATTGACATGGCACGGTCCTATGTTATCGGGGATCGTGTCAGTGATATTGAACTGGCTGAGGCATGCCATCTCAAAGGCATCCTGGTTAAAACAGGCTACGGCAAGGGTGATCTCGAGCATGTGTTGCCCCATAACCGGGTAAAGCCATTTCACGTGGCAAAGGATTTGCTTGCTGCTGTCCGGTGGATAGTCGAAAATGACACGGGAGGGAAAAACTGAAGACCTTGCCCAATGATTTTGACCGTCTGCAACATCAACCGCCAAAAAATATCCTGATCATCAAATTGAGCGCCATCGGGGACGTGGTTCATTCGCTTTTATTCCTGGAGGCCCTCAGAAACGGTTTTCCGGATGCACGCATTGATTGGGTTGTCGAGGAGGATGCCTCCCGAATCATCGAGGGGCATCCGGGTATTGACCGGGTCATGGTCTCCCGGCGAAAGTCATGGGGAAGGGAGGTGCTGAGAGAAACAAAGGGCCCCTTTTCAGTCTTAAAAGAAGTCAGCGTCTTTTTGAAAAACCTGAGGGCACGAAAATATGATCTGGTCATCGACCTCCAGGGTTTGCTCAAGAGCGGTATCTTGACCGGCCTTTCCAGGGGCGTTCGGAAGATCGGGATGGGTGGTGCCAGGGAAGGGGGATGGGCCTTCCTAAATGAGCGCCCGGTTACGGTTGATTATAACCAGCATGCAGTTGACAGGTACTTGAAGGTGGCTGAATACCTGGGATGCGGCTCGGCGCCCGCAAAAGGTGCCATCCCCATCATCGGGTCTGAAGAGGAAGAGATTGATCAGGTACTGGATGCCAGCGGCCTTGGGGAAAGCCCCCTGGTGGCGATTAACCCCATGGCCAAATGGAAGACAAAATTGTGGGACCCGGAACGTTTCGCTGCCGTGGCAGACAAGATAAGGGATGAGTTCCACTGCGATGTCATATTTACGGGAAGCGGACATGACAGGGAGGTCATAGAACGCGTCACACGTTTGATGAAAGGGGATGTCTTGAATCTGGCCGGTCAGACCAGCCTAAAAGGTCTGGCATATCTTTATGGCCGGTGCAGAGCCCTTGTCAGCACTGATACCGGCCCCATGCACATGGCTGCGGCCATGGGGTGCCCAGTGGTGGCCCTGTTCGGGCCCACAGCACCGTGGCGGACCGGTCCCTATGGCAGAGGGCACAGGGTCATCAGGACGGATCTTGACTGCAGCCCCTGTTTCAAAAGGAGGTGCCGTCACATGTCCTGTATGAAAGATATTTCCGTAGCGCAGGTCCTGGCAGGTGTCGGGGAGATCTTGGATTATAAAAATTATTGATTGAAAGGAGAAAAAAATGGCTATAAGCAAGGAACTCTTGGACATCTTGGCATGCCCGAAGTGCAAGGGTGATATCTATCTTACGGATGCAGGAGACGGCCTCATCTGCGATAACTGCAAACTCTTATACGAGATCAAGGATGATATCCCAATCATGCTCATAGATGAGGCCAAGCCCCTGGATACGTGAGGCCATAA
>JABMQV010000115.1 GCA_013203065.1 Desulfobacteraceae bacterium
CATAAAGAGGGCTGAGGACAACAGGAGACTTGCCCAACGGGCGAAACAGTTTGAGGAGGAAAATATACGAAATCTCTATGACCTGAGCTTGGAAAAAAGCCGGCTGAAGACGATCATCAACTGCATGGCAAACGGGGTTATGGTGACCAACCGAAATCTGGAAATGGTCTTGCACAATCCTGCATTCATGAGGGTTTTGGAGATATCGGAGGAGATAGAAAACCCCACCCCAGTCTCACAAATCATTACCAATGAGGCCCTGGTAACTACCCTCAAACAGATAAAGTCGGGTGAATCATCCAGGGATGAGTTTATTTCCCAAGAGATAAAGTCGGGGAAGAATACCCTCAGGGCCATTTCACTGCCTGCCCTGGGACCGGATGACTCGGTGGTGGGGACCGTGACCGTGCTGGAGGATATCACGCCTTTCAAGCAGCTTGATGAGATGAAATCGGACTTTGTGAATATGGTGGCACACGAGCTTCGAAGCCCCCTGGTCGCCATCAGACAGCAAAACAGTGTGCTATTGGAGGGTTTGGCCGGGCCACTGCAGGAAAAACAAAAAGAGTTCTTGGGTAGGGGCTTGACAAAAATAGACCAACTCCTTGAACTGATCAATGACCTTCTGGACATAGCAAGAATCGAGGCCGGCAAGCATGTTCAACATCAGGTACCCACAGATGTGAAGGAAATTATTGGTGAGGTCATCGCCTTGATGGAACCCAGGGCAAGGGAGGAAGGTGTTACAATCAAGTATTCTAGTGAGAACCTGAAACCGGTTCATGCTGATCCCAGGAGTATCGAGGAGGTCTTTAACAATCTTGTGACCAATGCCATCAATTATTCCCCCGGCGGTGGGGAGGTGGTGGTTTCAGCCAAAGGCCTGGGTGAATATATGGAGATAAAGGTAGCCGATACCGGCGTGGGGATTTCCCCCGACGAGCTTCCTAAGATTTTTGATAAGTTCTATCGGGTAAAGCACCCAAAGACCCGCCAGGTCATGGGGACAGGTCTGGGCCTTGCCATTGTAAAGGGTGTGGTGGAGGCCCATCATGGGACGATCGATGTGGAGAGCATACCGGATAAAGGGACCACTTTCAGGATTCTGCTGCCGGTTATCAAGGAAAAGGGAAAAGATCTTCCCGTATGAGGTAATGCCGGGAAATCTTATAGAAGTGGACGGGGGGCTCTCTTGGTTTCGTTAGGATGCAGAATCAAAATATGCGGTTGACAGAGCAAAAAAATTCTGTTTAATGATCTTGCCCTCTCATCCCGGATCGGGGCGTCTGAACCTTGCCAAGGTGATAAGACCTCCCGGTCTTAGCGTCTTAGGAAATATCTCTTTCGTAAGGTTTCTTGTATTCAGAGGCATTCCGAAGTGGGGGCCCAATTTGAATCTTTGAAATCATCGGTTTATTCCCATCATTCCGGAGGGTAATGCTATGCCGTTACAGGAGAAGATAAGAGCTGGAAAATTTGTTGTCTTAGGAGAATTTGAACCTCCAAAAGGTGCCGATTTCTCGGGTCTTCTCAAAGACGCCAATCATGCAAGGGGGCGGGTAGATGCCTTCCTTGTCCCTGAGATGGCCAATGCAGTGTTGAAGGCCAGCTCTTTAGGTGGATGTGCCTTTTTCCAAAAGGAGGGGATCGAGACAGTCTTTCAGATCTGCTGCCGGGACAGAAACCGTCTGGCGCTTCAAGCCGACATATTGGCAGCAGGGGCCTTGGGAATTCCAAACATTATGGCCGTTGCGGGTGAAGACATAAGACATGGCGATCATCCGCATGCCAGGACCGTGAACGACCTGAACCTGGTAGAACTCCTCGAAACCATTCACAAGCTCCAGAACGGCAGGGACCTTGTCGGGATAGAATTGAGGGGATGTCCACGGTTTTGTATAGGTTCCACCGTAGACACAGGCGCAACCGGAGGTGTCTTGGAACTGGAGCTTGAGGGGCTAAAGAAAAAGATTGAGTTTGGTATTGATTACATCATTACCAACCCCATATTCGATATCCGTCGTTTGGAGCAATTCTTAAAACGAGTTGATACCGGCCAGATTGCGGTGATTCCCACTGTGCTCCTCCTAAAATCTGCTGGTATGGCAAGATATATCGACCGGAATCTAAAGGGGATCTCCATTCCGTCTGGAATGATAAGGGATATCCAAAAGGCCTCTGATAAACCCAAGGAATGTATCACTATTGCGGGGGAAATCATACGCCACATCAAAGAGATGGGTATGGCCGGTGTCCTGATCTCCACCGTGGGATGGGAAGATAGGCTTTCTCAGGTCCTGGATGAAGCGAAACTTTAGACCAGAAGGGGAGTTTTGTAATGACGGATAAGAGCGCTAAACAGTTGTCTGGTTCAGTATTGGTGGTTGGCGGAGGTATTGCCGGGATGCAGTGTGCCCTGGACCTCGCGGATTCTGGATACTTTGTTTATTTGCTGGAGAAGTCATCCTCTGTTGGTGGAGCCATGTCTCGGCTGGACAAGACATTTCCCACCAATGACTGCGCCATGTGAATCCTCTCCCCCAAACTGGTCGAGGTCGGCCGGCATCTTAATATAGAATTGCTCACTCTCTCTGAAGTCAAAGACATAAGAGGCGAGAAGGGTAATTTTGAAGTAGATATCCTAAGGCACCCTCGCTATGTGGATCTTGAAAAGTGCATAGCCTGCGGGACCTGCGCCGAAAAATGCCCCAAGAAGGTGGATGACCCCTACAATGAAAATCTTATTAAGCGAAAGGCTATTTATGTCCAATACCCCCAGGCCGTTCCCCTGAAATACGCCATTGACGAGGATGCCTGTATCTATTTTAAGAAGGGAAAATGTCGTGCCTGCGAGAAATTTTGTCCCACGGAGGCGGTGGACTTCGAGGATAAACAGGAAAACATCATCTTGAATGTAGGTTCCGTGATCCTTTCCGCGGGCTTTGCCCCCTTTGATCCGTCCCGGTATGAGACCTACCATTACACCCAATATCCAAACGTGGTAACAAGCCTTGAGTTTGAGCGTATTCTCAGTGCCACGGGACCGTACCTCGGACATCTCAAAAGACCGTCTGACGAGAAGGAGCCTCAAAAGATTGCCTGGTTGCAATGTGTGGGCTCCCGTGATTTGAATAAATGTGACAATAGCTACTGTTCCGCGGTGTGCTGCATGTATGCTGTGAAGGAGGCCTTCGTAGCAAAGGATCATAGTGAGGGAGAGTTAGATACGGCCATCTTTTTCATGGATATGAGGACCTTTGGCAAGGACTATGAGATATATTATAACAAGGCACGAGAGGACTATGGTGTAAGATTTGTGCGCTCAAGGGTGCATACGGTAGATCCGGTCCCCGGGAGTGATGATCTCATCATCCAGTATTCCGACGAAACGGGCACTGTCCATCAGGAACGCTTTGATATGGTGGTTCTTTCTGTGGGGCTTGATGCCGATGAGCAAACCGTTGAACTGGCCCAACGCCTCAAGGTATCGTTGAATTCGCATTCCTTTGTGTCCACAAATCCGTTTACCCCTGTGCAGACCTCTGTCCCCGGAATTTACGCAAGCGGGGCCATTACCGGTCCTAAAGATATCCCCTATTCTGTTACAGAGGCCAGCGCATCTGCGTGTGCGGCGAGCATAGACCTGAGCGACGTACGAGGAACCGAGACGCAGACCAGAACGGTGCCGGAGGAAGTGGATGTCTCGGGTGAAGACCCCAGGATCGGCGTATTTGTCTGTAATTGCGGGACCAATATTGGCGGTGTCGTGGATGTCCCTGCTGTGG
>JABMQV010000837.1 GCA_013203065.1 Desulfobacteraceae bacterium
CATCACCGGAGAGTCAGGAAGATCGGCAATCCATTTCTCCCGCAACGATACGATATGTTTGCGTAAATCAACTTTGCCTTCCTCGATTTCAAAATCGATTATCCGACCGTTACAATCGCAGGTTACCATATTTGTTTGACCAGGATAAGGCATACGCCTTTGGGTATTATAACTGTGATGAACCTTTGCCTTACCCGTATAGGGCAAGAGATGTCCGTCGGTGAACCATAACCATATTCCAACAATCCCATTGCATATCTGATACCGAAAAAAATCCCTTTTAAGAACTGTCGATATTTGTTTCTCGGCCGCTCTGTAAAACCACTGCCAAACGATAGGTTTGCTTGGGATTCTTTTTATCCCGAGTAATACTCCGCCTTCCCTTAATCGTACATTTTTTAATTGCTCTATAGATCGGATATTCCTCGCTGACATCAATATGAAAATCATGAATATTTTGTAGCTGAATCCAAAATATCCCATCACTAATTTTAACCACTCCCACTCTCTTATCAGTGTGATAAGGTAAATAAATACACCGGCATAACGGGTCGGTATCCAATCGTGTTCTTCAGAGTATGGTTGATCTTCTTCCGCTACTGCTTTTGCATCATAACCAAATGTGAAATTGAAAGATTGTTGTTCTCGTTCTCTTTTTTCCTTGGCTTCTCTACGTATCTCGGCTAACTGCTTGGCTTTATTTCCTGGAATACCCTTATTCTTGCTCGCATGAATTTCACGCTGTTTTCTGCGACTTTTGCTTGTTGATGGTGAATATCCTTGAGCAAGGCCTTCAAGACCAAAATGTTTCTTGACCCCCAATAAATTGTCTATTGTCTGCCTGCTTATTTCCAGCACCGAAGCCAAGCGTGACTTCATGGCACCGAGTTCAATTGATTCTACGATAAATATTCGCTTAGCAATTTTATCAGACAGCACAACCTGCTTTATCAATATATTTTGTCGGTATAAATATGCACTGCGTGGATAATTTGATTTTATCTCAATAAATATGTTATTTCCTAAAGGAATTCTATTTTTGTCATTTGATGTTGAAAATAAGGAATTCTGCTTGCTCATAAAGATCCCCTCCGAGATAAATTAGGAAAGTATATATCGCAGAGAATATGAAAAAGCAAGAAAAAAAGACTCTCTTTCTATTTTATCTCCGAATTATATGATTTTAACGATACTGAATGTCCAATTTACATACGTAATTGAATAATTACAAATAGTTATCTTATGCATTGCGTGCCCGTTTATCGAGCTCTGAAATAGGCCATTTAGACGCTTTCTGGCAGACATTCCAAAACTCTAAGAGGAGTCACTAGATGCCGACAAAATTTTGCCCTCATTGCGGTAGACGGACCGGCTTTCAAGTGAAATTCAATATTGTCTGTCGAATTGGTGATGAGGAGGAAAAGGGTTATTTGCGTGTGTGCAAGGAATGTGGAGGGCGGTTTATCACCATACAAAAAGATGAACGGATAAAGGAAACAAAAGGGGGTTCATAATATTGAGGGCCTGCTAGAGTACATTGACCACTTCAAGCCACCCCCCTTTTTCGGTGTTTGCAGATTCAATAGCGCTGGGGGAGCCGAGTACCTTTATCACCCCGTTTTCCTGCACCGCTTCGAGGACCCGGGAAAAAGACTTGAAGTCAGCAGGGGTGGTTTCCAGAATTTCATCCCGCATCTGCTGGCGTGCCTCTTCCGTATCCCCCGTAAGATAACGAAGCATGGAAGCATATCCCCTTGCGTCGGGGAGCATGTGGGCATCCAGGTCCCCGATCGCACCGATGATGCCCTTGGTCAACTCTTCCTCACTCAGCATCAGGTCCCTGAGAAACTGGGCAGCCTGATCAAAGACCTCAACAGTAGCGGTGAGATTGGGGTCGCGATAGGAGACAAAGCTCAGCACCCCCGATAATCGATCAAAGAGACAAAAGGCCCCGTAGGCCCCGCCCTGGACTCTGATGCGGTCCCACAACCAGGTGTTCCGAAGATAACGGGTTATGACCTTGGCCGAACCGTGATATTGATAACCCAACTGGTAGAGATCTGCACCCTTGCCCACATAATTTACCTGTGAAGGGGTGGTCATGCCCTCAAAAATGGCCGGATCCCGTGAGGGCCACTCAGTCTCGCTGTCTTGACCTTCAGGCAGTTCTTCCAGGAGGCTATCCAATTGGGGATTGAACCGGGCCCAGCCGGTCTCGTCAAGGGTGGTATTAAGGACCATGGCCTTGCGGTATACCAGGGTGCCCCGAATATCCTCGAGGGCGGAGAGGACCTTGGGCCAGTCCTCATCAACATCCCTTGCCAGATCTCTCAAAAAAAAGAGATAGCTGATCCCCCCCATTTGTTCTGCAGCCCAGTGTGCCTCGTCAAAGTGTGCCCGGAGGCGCAGATTCACGAACTGATGACCGGCTGGAATCAACGCCTGCTCCTGACGCGACTTTTCTTCCATGACCATCTGACGAAACCGTTCCTGGTTGTCGAGCCGAACCTTGAGGAGGATATCACGCAGGATATGGATCAACTCTTCGCTCTGGGCGAGCATGGCCTTGCTTCGCAGGAATAGCCAGGCTGCGCCCCGGTGGGCGTTCACCATGGAGGAGGTGAATGAGACCGGGCTGATCCCCCCGGTCTTCCTGCTGATACGTTGCGTGAGGGAGACAAAATCCTCTTCCTCCGTGCCCATCTCCACAAGCGCCCTCCCAAACAGGGGAATATAGGGGAGATATTTTGCGGGTAAGGTATGGAGGTTAAACCCGACATCAAAATAGACGATGTTGTTGGTGAACAGATCGTGAAAGAGATTCCGGGTCTGGTTGATTTGAGAAAACGACGCGGGGATGATTTTGTTCTTCTTGACAAGGTCTTTGAGCCTCAAGACAGGGATCGCCTTTAGCGCTGCTGGGGGATCCGGGGTTTCCTGCAATTGCTTGAGGGTATGGGTGTTTTCTATGACGCTGTCTATTTCGGCCGGTGTCATCTTGACGCGAGCCTCTTTTAACCGTTTCCTTTCTTCGGCTTCCTCCCTCTGACGGAGTTCGGAATCCGGGTAAAGGGTGAGAATGGTACGATGGGGATTTTTTAAAAAGTAGCGCTCAATTGTATGTTCAAAAAATGAACTATCGTTTCGGACGGATGATTTTATGTTTTTCAGGGGCGACTCAAAGGCCAGGAGTGCCAG
>JABMQV010000838.1 GCA_013203065.1 Desulfobacteraceae bacterium
GGTATACCTTCAGGCAAGTCAAGGAACGTGTCCAAAGGCTAATGACCGGCCTGGCCAAACTGGGTGTAAAAAAGGGCGACCGTGTGGCCACCCTGATGTGGAACAGCTCTGAGATGATGGAAGTCAACCTGGCTGCTATTCGCTTGGGGGCGATCTTCACCCCGCTAAACTACCGGCTGAAGGGTCCTGAACTCTCCTTTGTCGTTGAAAACGCACGGCCGACGATACTTCTGACCGACGACACGTGCCAGGATATGGCAGGTCAGGTGGTCACGGATGCCTTAGCCGCTGAGCGGATAGTTACCACATCCTCAAAATCCAGCAGCCACCTGAGGGCCTATGAAACCCTCGTGACAGGGAATGAACCCTATAAAGGATCGGTGGCCTGTAGTGCCGGGGATGCCTGCCAACTCCTTTACACCTCCGGGACCACAGCCAGGCCCAAAGGGGTCATCCTGAGTCATGAAAACGTTATCTGGAACGTCTTTAACATGATCCATGCCCGTCGTGACAAGCCCGACGATGTTTCCCTCATTGTGGGCCCTTTGTTCCATGCTGCAGCCCTTAACAGCCATTATATCCCCCGTCTGGCTCTGGGGGCTACCATGGTTATCATGGGAAAATTCGATCCGGGGCGGATGATGGATCTGGTCCAGGGCGAACGGGCCACTGTGGTCTCCGGGAATCCAACCCTTTTTATCATGCTGCTGGAGCATTGCTCTTCCAGGGAATATGACACATCCTCTGTGACCACCCTTACTTCCGGAGCCGACAAGCTTCCGGATCACATCAAGAAGGACCTCGTGGACTTATTTCCCCGCGCCGAAGGCGTCTTTGACATCTATGGCCTGACAGAATGCGGACCGTGTGTCACCTGTCTTGATGCAAGAGACTCTCTGAGAAAGACCGCCTGTGTGGGGCTGCCCCTACCCTTCGTGCAGGTGAAATTGCTTGACAATGATGGAGATTTGGTTGGGATAGATGAACTGGGGGAGGTGGTGGTACGGGGGGCTAATGTGATGAAGGGATATTATGGCCTGCCAGAGGAGACTGCCAAGGTCACCAGGGATGGCTGGTTTTATTCAGGCGATCTGGCTCGGACGGATGAGGAGGGGTTTCTCTACATAGTGGATAGGAAAAAAGACATGATAGTAACCGGCGGAGAGAATGTCTCGGCCAGAGAGGTAGAAGAGGTGCTTTTCTCCCACCGGGCCATTCTCAAAGCGGCGGTTTTTGGCCTGCCTGACCCAAAATGGGGAGAGAAGGTCGTGGCAGCGTTAATCCTTCGCACAGGCAGCGGTGCCACCGCCGAGCAAGTGCAGGCCTTCGTCAAGGAACGGATAGCAGGGTACAAAGTACCCAAGGAGGTATTCTTCAGAGATTCCTTCCCTGAAAGCGGGGCGGGTAAGGTCCAGAAAAATATACTCAGGAAGGCCTATATGCCAATCGAGGATTGAAAAATCGGAATCAGAACCTGAGCACCTCACCATCAAGGGGTATGGATAGCCGGGCAACCTCTATCCCTTCCCTTTCAGCCAAAGCCCTGAGGTCAGTTCTTGAGACGGTCCCGTGGTCCAGGGCCTCCATGTGCGTGGCCACAACAATGGCGTTGGGTGCTGCCTGGCAGAGGGCAATGGTCTGTTCCGCATCCATCACGATAGGATCACTTTTGGGGAACCTTGCGCCGCTGGAATGGGTAAGGATGATGTCCGGCTGAGTGTCTGTCACCACCCGTTTCACTGCATCACACCAGATGGTATCGCCTGCCCAGTAAAGTGTGGGCTCGCTTTCGGCCTGAAGAACATATCCTGAAACGTCTCCCATCTTTTCACCCAACGAACCCGTACCGTGTTGTCCCTGTGTACGGGTCACCTTTATGCCCTGCCATTCAACGGATGAGTCAACCGGGGTAACTGATTGAAAACCCTTTTTTTTGAGCCGCTCTTCATCTCCCGGCTGACAAAATACTGGAATGTCTTTAGGGAGCATCTCTTCTGCCGCCGGGTCAAAATGGTCTATATGCAAATGGGAGAGAAGGACAGCGTCAATCCCCTCAACAACATCCTTGGCCGGAATCGGTAAATCAGAGATGGGATTACGAGATTTGCCGGCAAACGCGTCAAATTCATGTTTCTGAGATAGCATAGGGTCGGTAAGAACGACCTTCCCTGCGTAAGTAATCCGTAATGTCGCGTTACGTATCTGTTGAATCTCCATCAGTTCCTCCACTCTTCAACACCCCTACTCAAAATAATTCTTCACCTCAAAACCCTCCCTACTGCAAAGCACATCCCGCTCCGCCTCTCGAAGATCCTGAGCGACCATTTCCGTCACCATCTCTTCAAACGAGGTCTTGGGTTCCCAACCCAGGTCTTTCTTTGCCTTGCTGGCATCGCCCAACAGGGCATCTACCTCTGTGGGTCTGAAGTATCTGGGGTCAACCGCCACAATAC
>JABMQV010000116.1 GCA_013203065.1 Desulfobacteraceae bacterium
ATCGGTCTGATGGATGAAAAAAGGTATCTTTTTATTGTGGATCGCCTCAAAGATATGATTATCACCGGGGGTGAGAATGTGTATCCAAGGGAGATAGAAGAGGTCCTTTATACCCGACCGGAGGTGGGAGAATGCGCTGTCATCGGTCTGCCGGACAAAGAATATGGAGAGAGGGTGACGGCCTTTATTATCCCCAAGAAAGACCGTGAAATAGATCCGGCTGATCTGAAGTCCTATCTCAAGACAAGGCTCTCCCCCTTCAAGGTCCCAAAACAATTTTTCTCCATATCTGAACTGCCAAAGAGCGCTGCCGGAAAGATTCTGAAAAGGGCCTTGAGAAAAAAGGTGTTGGAAGAACTCAAAAAATAATTATCAAACAAGGGATTTTGAACCAAAAACCGGAGGCGTTAATATGCGAGAAGAACAAGTTCCAATGGTTTCGGTTACCCCGTCTGTTCAACTGCTTTATACGTCAACGATTAAGATAGACCCGCCGCTGGAGGTGGGAAAATCACCCTACGGAGAAAGACGCATCATCAACATCAAGGGCGGCGCTTTTTCAGGCCCCAGGCTGTCGGGGCGTGTGTTGTCCGGGGGTGCTGATTGGCAAATTATTCGATATGATGGCATCACCGAAGTGGAGGCACGGTATACACTCGAAACCCATGAGGGTGCTCTCATTTATGTTTCCAATTGGGGATTGCGACATGGTCCCAGGGAGGTGATGGAGCGGTTAGCATCGGGCGAGGAGGTTGACGCCGCTGAATACTACTTCCGAACGACCCCGGTCTTTGAGACCGGGGCGCCGGACTACCTCTGGCTAAATGGCCTTGTCTCGATCGCAGCGGGCCAGAGACTTGCAAATGAAGTTGTCATTACCGTGTATGAAGTCACATAGAGGAAGAGACAGAATATTTGACTCTGCTCCTTCCTAAAACAAAAAAGGGGCGCCGCCCCTCAGTAACTACGGCAACCCCTTTGCTAAACACTGATTGATCGCTATTTGGATTTTTCGACGGCCTCCTGAATGAACTCCACATACGCTTTGGCCGGCAACCCCTTGGCTTCTTTATCCTTGATATAGCCTGCAATCACAGGCTGAGCAGCTTTGGCCCAACGGGCACTCTGTTCCGGTGATAGAGGGAAAATTTTGTTGCCCAGGCTGAGGGTGAACTTGCGCCCCGCCTTGTCGCTGCTATCCCATGCCGCACCAGTTTTGGGGATCCACTCTTTGCTAACCTCTTCAAAGACCTTCTGGACATCCTTGGGCAGGGAATTCCATTTGTCCAGATTCATGGCCACAAAGAAGCCGGCCGTATAGCCAACACTATAACATTCCACCGTTTCCTTGACCACCTCGGCCTGTTTCCACCCTTTCAAGACTTCCATGGGGCTTAGGGTGGCATCCACTACGCCTTTTTGCAGGGCCTCGTATACACCCCCCTGTGACATGGCCACAGGTACTCCTCCGAGGGCCTTGGCCAGCTTGGCATTAAACCCGTAAGAACGGATTTTCAGGCCTTTGACATCTTCCAGTTTGTGTACGGGCTTTTTTGTGTGCAGGAGTCCAGGACCGTGGGCATGGAGATACATGGGCTTGACCTTTGTGAGTTCTTTGGGCTTAAACTTGTTATAATAGTCATTGATGATCATTGTGGCTGCCATGCCGCTCGGGTACCCCATCGGAAGATCCATGGCTTCCATGGTAGGGAATACGCCGCGGCTGTACCCAAAGACTGACATGCCTATGTCAGCAATGCCCTTTCTGACGCCGTCATAAACTTTGGGGCCTTTGAGTAATGCACCACCAGGATAGTAAGTGATCTTCACCTTGCCGTTGGTCCGTTTTTCTATCTCTTTCGCCCAGGATGCTCCCAGTTTGGCTTGGATATGGGTTGGTGGAAAAAAATTCGCATAACTCAGTTCTATGGGTTTTGCTTGGGCGGTGGGTGAATTGAAGAGAAAAAACACTCCCACGGCCAGGATCAAGATAAGAAAAAAAACCGAAACACGTCCTCTGCCTTTCATAGCCATCCTCCTTTTTAAAAATTGTTGGCCAAATTACCTATGACAACCTGACTTTAACAAAACCTCTCCGCATCTTTAGGAGAAGTTACAACCTAAGACTCTAAGGTCCGATCAAATCAGCCCCTATTCATATTTCTTGATCAGGGCCCTTATGGTATCCACGTAATATTGACCCGGAAGCCCTTTGCCATTGGCCTTCTTGACATAGCCCTCCATGACAGGTTTGACCGCCTCGGCCCACCGCGCGCTCTCTTTATCCGAGAGCGTAATTACCTTATCACCCAGACTGAGGGCAAATGAACGCCCTTCGGCGTCGCTCATATCCCATGCCATCCCATGTTTCCCGATCCATTCGAGACTGAGAAGCTCCATCACTTCCTGAACATCCTTTGGCAACGCGTTCCATTTATCGAGGTTCATGCATACATAGAATCCATGAGAGTAGCTTACACTGAAGCAATCAACGATATACTTGATCACCTCGGCCTGTTTCCACCCCTTCAAGACCTCCACGGGTGAAAAACTGGCATCCACCACGCCTTTCTGAAGGGCCTCGTATACCGCACCCTGCCCCATGGAAACCGGAACCGCACCCAGTGCCTCGGCTTCTTTTGAGCCGCTGCCCACTGCGCGGATCTTGAGTCCCTTGAGATCTTCCAGCGTGCGTACCGGTTTTTTGCTCAAAAGCAGGCCGGGGCCATGTGCGTGGAGATAGAGGACCTTTACCTTGGAAAGCTCTTTGGGTTTGAACTTGTTGTAAAAATCGTTGATGATGAACGTATTTGACCTGCCGCTGATATAGCCAAGGGGAAGGTCAAAGGCCTCCATGGAAGGGAAGACGCCACGGCTATAGGCGAAGACCGACATCCCTATATCGGTGATCCCTTTACGAATACCGTCATACATCTTGGGGCCCTTGAGTAACGATCCACCGGGATAATAGGTGATTTTCACCTTGCCGTTGGTGCGTTTTTCCACCTCTTTTGCCCAGGATGCGCCCAGTTTGGCCTGGATGTGGGTTGGAGGGAAAAAGTTGGCGTAGCTGAGTTCTATGGGTTTTGCCAGGACGGGATCGGAACCGGACAGAAAAAATGCCCCTACCGCCACAATAAGAGAAAACACCAGGAAATTTCTTTTCACCTTCATAAACCTCCTCCTTGCTCTTTAAAAAAAACTTAGTAGAAACCTTTCCCTTACCCCCTTTCGACAAAATTCACCAAAAATCACGATGCGTTTCGGGCTCAATTTTTACATATTGCGCCATGAGCTTGTCAAGCCAAAAGACCCTTTCCGATAATTCCGAGACCGGCTATCCACAAAGGGAGGGGGTCACAGG
>JABMQV010000839.1 GCA_013203065.1 Desulfobacteraceae bacterium
ATTGATCAGCCTTGTTTTGCCGAGAGCGGGAGTCACCGCCTCCATGCTCAAGACCTTGTCTACCAAGGTGCCTTTGCCTTTCCGGAAGGTGATGAGTGGACTTACAGCGGGCAGGCCCTTGCCTATTACCCTCATGGCGATGCCTCGGGGCCGGCCGACGGGTATCCGGGTTCACTCTATACAGCCGGCCATGCCTGGAACGATCTGCTGGGTGAGATCACCATCCCTGTACCGGTAATATCTCATGATTTCAGTAAGCTGCCAAAGGCATCCGTGCTCCATTCCCCCACAGATATCACCGGAGGCTGGAAAGACAACTGCACCTTTTCTGAGGGCTGCCTGTATCGGGAGCTGGATGGTCTAGAGTATCTGCCCAATATCAATAAGATCGTCTGGAATCTGAGGGACTGGTACAATACGGCTGCCTTTGATCAGGATTCCTTGGGATGGAGTGATCCTGACATGACAAATGCCCGGGGGGTCTGGCATATCGGAAAGCGGAGTGACCCGGAATTCCATAACGCGCGGACCTGTAATTACCTTTTCAAAGCCCCCGTGGGCTTTGCCACTCAATATCTGGATGGAAAACGGCTCATTGCCGGGAACCACCGGGAAGCCGGAGCATTAGGCGGTTCTCAGGGCCCAACCCTTTATGCACTCGCCCCGTGGGAAGACGGTAATCCCCCTGCATCCGGACAGAATCTGGATGCCTTGGCTCTCGTGTACTACCCTGAAATCTACGACTGTGTATGGGGCGATCCGGATCTCTGCCATTTCCCAGACTACCGGGCCAAAGACGATTGGGGAGGCGGCGCCTGGGTGCAGATGGAAGACAAAAGCGCCATCCTGATTTTCGGAAGAAAGGGGCTGGGGGAGAGCTGCTACGGAACCCGGCAAGAATGCAGCGGAGATCCTTGTGACGCGTACAAAGGGTATCATGCATATCCGTATGAGCCTCAGATCCTCTTTTACGACCAGGAAGAGGTGAAAGAGGTAGTTGCGGGAACCAGAGTCCCGTGGGAAGTCCTACCCTATGAGGTGTACAGGCCGGTGAGCGAAGTGTTTGATCCGGGATGCGGCATATTTGGAGCCGTGGCCTATGATCAGGAGAGAAGGCTTATTTATGTGACCGAGCAGACCGCTGGTCCATGGGACGAAACAGTGGTGCATGTCTGGAAGATTGATGCTCAAGATGCAGTATCCTTACTTTACGTGGACAGTAATGACCAAACATGCGGTGGAAACAGTCCGTGCTACACGTCGATTCAGGAAGGAATCGATCATGCAAACCAAGGCTCGACCATAAGGATAACTCAGGGAACTTATGGCGAATCGATCGTCCTGAACCAATCAAAAGCGCTAAAAGTCTCCGGGGGTTGGAATTCCGGGTTTACAACTCAATCAGGAGACACCAGCATCAAGTCCTTCACAATTGGCAACGGAACCGTCACCATGGACAATATGGTGATAGAATAGTTCACTGGTTCAGGCCCGGAAACCCATCCGACCTCTTACCTCATTATCTCTTTCTTCATTATTTAAACGGATAGATAGGAGATCAAACCCCGGCCAATCCAGCGGGCAATGGCCCAAAAACCTTGTCCCGGTCCGGAGAAATGAGGCGGCGGTCGGTGGTTCCAGCTTGTGCGGCAAATATTTTGGCTTTGCCATGAAGGATTCGGAGAGGGTATCCGCCTGCGGTCTTGACATTTTGAAAAATGGAGAGTAGGGACGTCTAACCGCTCCGGGCTTCTCCATTAGACGGTGAGCCGGAGGATTGAAAAGGCTGTTAGGAGAAAATTTATGAGTTGGTTTGGAAAAGTTGCCGGTGGGACTGTCGGTTTCTTGTTTGGCGGACCTCTTGGGGCCATTTGTGGTGCTGCCCTTGGACATGCTTTTGTTGACAAGAGCCCTGGTGGCCTTCAGGAAAGCAGGAAATTCACTTACAAAGATGAAACCCAGGCCCTCTATTTTGTCACATTGTTTTCTATCCTGGGAAAGCTTTCAAAAATCGATGGTGTGGTTACCCGGG
>JABMQV010000840.1 GCA_013203065.1 Desulfobacteraceae bacterium
ACCTACGGGATTATTCAAAAGCGGCAGCCACGCTATCTTTGGGCAGGTGTGATCCACATTATGATATTCTGGGGATTTGTGGTATTGGGGCTTCGTTCCATTGACTTGGTGACACAAGGGTTAGACATTCCTATTTTTCATCCTCTTATGCAGACCGCATTTGGTCCATTTTACGATAGTGTTAAAGATCTGTTTGAACTGATCGTACTCGGCGCCTGTCTCTGGGCCATTTTGAGGCGGGCCCTGATCCGACCTGAAAGATACAGGGGAAGTCATCAGTTTGAGGCCTATTTCGTCCTCGGCCTTATCTCCTTTCTGATGCTCACGGATATGTTTTATGAAGGAAGCGCCCTTCTCATGGACCAATCAGCCCAGGTGCAATGGCTTCCTGCCTCTGAGTTGGCCGCGCTGATCCTGCAGGGCTCTAACCCCCGGTTTCTTGCCGGCACTCATGCCGTGAGCTACTGGCTGCACATCCTGGCCTTTTTCTTTTTCCTGAACTTTCTCCCTCTTGGTAAGCACTTCCATATTATTACCGCACTGCCAAACGTGTTTTTCAAAAGACTCTCAAAGGGGTCCATAAAGCCGGCTCGCTGGGATGTGGAGGATATCGATGAATTGGACAGTTTAGGGGTTGAAAAGATAGAAGATTTTACCTGGAAGCATATCCTTGATTTCTACACATGTACAGAGTGCGGTCGATGCTCTGACAACTGCCCGGCAAATACCATCGGGAGACCCCTTTCACCCAAGATGCTTACCATCAAACTGAGGGATCATTGTTTTGGCAGGGCGCCCCTCATCGGAGGGAAAAAGGTGGGTGCTCCGAAAGAAGATGCCAAGGCCATGGTAGGCGGGATTATATCAAACGATGAAATCTGGTCATGCACCACCTGCGGGGCATGTGAAGAGGAATGCCCGGTCTTCATAGAATATATTGACAAGATCATAGATATGAGACGTCACCTGATCGAGACATCTCAGAATCCCAAAACCTTCAACCAGGTGTTAATGCATTTTGAAAAAACAGGAAATCCGTTCGGCAAACCCGCCGCAAAACGGGCCGACTGGATTAAGGAAAGGGCGGGTACGCCGGTAAAGGTCTTGAACGAGGGCGATGAGGTGGATGTACTCTTTTTTGTGGACAGTTACGGTTCCTATGATCCGGCCGCCCAGGCCATCGCTTCTGACATCGCTGCGGGATTTCATATTGCCGGGATTGACTTCGGGATCCTGGGCCCCCTTGAAAAGGATTCAGGTCATCAGGTCCGCCGGATGGGTGAGGAGGGCCTCTTTCAGCTCTTGCTTGAAGAAAACATGGAGACCTTGAACGAGATCCGTTTCAACAGGATCGTTACCACCGATCCCCACGCCTTTAACACGCTCAAAAAGGATTATCCCGGCAACCTCGCGGTCTATCATTATCTTGAGTTGTTTTTGTCCCTGATAGAGACCGGACGGCTTAAACCAGAAAAACAGCTGGCGGATAAGGACGTATATACCTATCATGATCCCTGTTACCTCGGCCGACACAATGAGATCTATGACGAGCCGAGGCGCTTGCTCAAATTGCTGCCGGGTATGAATCTTGTGGAGATGGAAAGGTCGAAAGACAGAAGCTTCTGTTGTGGCGGCGGGGATATCAGCCTCTGGTATGATATCGAACAGGAAGAGGCGAGAATGGCCGAAAAACGGATTGAAATGGCCCGGGAGACCGGAGCAAATATCATTGTCACGGCTTGTCCCTTCTGCCTGATTCACTTTGAAGATGCCGTCAAGACCGGCGGATTTGAAGATGAGATGAAGGTTATTGACCTGATGGAATTACTGATGTCGACACTTTAGGAGGTAAGCAGGATGAATATCATTGTTTGTGTAAAAAGGGTTCCATTCATCCAGGAGGTCGACCTGGAGATTGATGAATCCGGTAAGGATGTGGATAAAGAATTATTGGCCTATGTCATTAACGAGTGGGACAGCTACGCCATCGAGGAGGCTATTCTCCTCAAAGAGAAGCTTGGCGGAATGGTAACGGCGATTACCATCGGTGTCGAAGATGACGAGGAGGTCCTCAGAAAATGTTTGGCCATGGGAGCAGACAAGGCCATACGGATCGATCCGGGAGAGCGTGATGTGGACGGTTTCGTTATATCCAATATCCTGGCGAAAGTGATCGGGAAAATGGAATATGATTTGATCATGACCGGGGTTCAGGCAGATGATGACAATCATGCTTTGGTGTGAATCTTGCTGGCGGAACAGCTTGGGCTTCCGCATGCTGCGGTGGTCTATGGAATAGAGCCAGCAGAGGGCGAGGCGACCATCAAGGTGGAGCTTGAGGGGGGCATGGATGAAATTTCAAAGATCCGGCTGCCCGCCCTGCTCAGCATCCAGACCGGCATCAATGAGCCGAGATATGTCTCCATTATGGGGCTCAGAAAGGCCCGCCAGAAAGAACTCGATGTGGTCAGTGTGGA
>JABMQV010000117.1 GCA_013203065.1 Desulfobacteraceae bacterium
ACGAAGACTACGTTTCGTTGTCCCGACCGTATCACCGCCTCGGAAGGGATCAGCAATCCTTTTCCTTTCAAGACGGTCTTGATCCGGATGTCGGCATACATCTCTGGTTTCAATTCCATCTCCGGGTTTTGGAATTCAAGACGGATCACCAGATCTCTTGTCTTCGGCTGCAGATAGGGATATACATAGGCTACCGTTCCTGAAAAGGTCCTGCCAGGCAGATAGGGTAAGGTCATCTCCGCCTGCTGACCTTTTGCGATCCATGAAAACTGATACTCGTAGATATGTGCATCCACCCACACTCGAGAAAGGTCAGCAATCCTAAAGACCGTAGTCCCTGCCTTAATATAAGAGCCCTCCTCTGCCTTTCTCTCGATCACAAACCCACTTAAAGGGGAACGGATCATCGTTGTCTTTTTCACCTTCCCGGATCTCTCAATAGCCTCGATCTCACTTTCCGGGACATCAAAATACTGCAGCCTCCTCCTTGAGGAGACGATCAGGTCCTTTCCAACGCCTCCTCCCGACATCCTATTGAGGGCCCTCTGGGCCACCAAATATTCCTCTTGGGCCGCCACCAGGTCAGGGGAATAGATCTCAAAGAGAGGCTCTCCTTTTTTCACATACTTGCCGGTGAAATTCACAAAGAGCTTTTCTATCCAGCCGCTGGTCTTGAGGTTTACCTGAGCCGTCAGGGTCTCATCCGGGGTGATGTGTCCGTAGGTTCGAATGGTATGGATCAGGGGACCCTTCGTGACCTCTGCAAGGCGTATCCCCATGTTTTGCTGGATCACGGGGTTGATCTTCACCACGTCCTGGCCGGTCATCTCATCCTCGTAAACCGGCACCAGGTCCATGCCCATGGCGCTCTTCCCGGGTTTGTCGTAGATTTCCGTGGGATTCATGGGGGCCCGCCAGTAAAGGATCTTTCCTTTTTTCGTATCAGAGGGGGACATCTCCCGGGTGCCCTGAGGATGTTCCCCGGATTGGGGACCCTCCACGATCCCTTTCCCGGGTTTGCGTGGCCCCAGATAACCCATAAAATAGGCAGTTCCTCCGGCCAAAAGGAGCGTGATAACGGCGGTCAAGAATACGATCAACAGCGTGAAACCGGGTTTTCTGGGCTGGCCATCTGCCTTCATTTGGACGTCTCCTTCCGTTCTTGATGAAGCGGTGCCCCCACCGCACTCTCAAGTTGGGCCCGCGCAATTCCAAGGGCGCTCAGTTCACGCTCGGCAGCCAGGTTGGCATCCAGCCATGAGGTGTAAGAGGAGATGACGTCAGCAAAAGAGACATTGCCTGCTTCGTATCCCTGCGTAGAGACGTCGAGGGCAGCCCTTGAAAGCTTCAAAATGGAATTCCTGTAAAGCGATTCCTCCCTTTTTGCTAAATCCAGCCGGAACCACGCATTTCGTACAAGGGTGAAGGTGCCGGCCTCCTCCTTTTCCAGCTCTCTCCTGAGGGCGTTGAGCTCCTGCTGCGTCTGTCGAAGGTAGGCATCTTCAATGCCGTACCAGGGCATTTTTGGGAGTCCGAACCCTGTCGATGCCTGGGTTGAGACAGGGAATGTTTCTTTCGTCGCTACAGACCCCACCTGATTTATGGCCTCATCCTCGTAAAGAGACAGGTTCAGGGTGTATGGGGGAATGATCATGGTCTCGGCCATTTCAATAAGCCTTTCCATTTTCCCCACCTTGGCTCGCATGCGCCTCAATTCCTGTCTCCGCTCGTAGGCCATCTTGTAAAGGGCATCCAATGGCGGCACCGTCCTCACCGGTTCACGATTCTCGGGAAGACCGATCTTGGTTTTCGGTGGAAGATTGAGGATTTCAAGAATCTTTGACTCGACATTTCGCTGCTTTTCCAGCAAGGTGTCTAGCTCTTCCTCCAGGATCTCCCTCCGGATACGGACCTTAATCACGTCCTGGTAACTTGTGCTTCCGGTCTCGTAGCGAATGGTAGCCACCTGTTCTAAATGCCTGAAAAGATCAAGGGTCTCTTGGGCGATTTTTTCTGCTTTATGAACAAAGAGGAGATCCCAATAGGCCTTTCGCGCTTCTGTGATCGCCTCCCTTCTCGCCATCTCCAGGTCTTCCATAACCGCCTTGATCTCCTGGCCCACAATCTCCCCTTTCAGTGACAAGATGCCTGGAAAGGGAAATTTCGTCTTCATGGGCTCTTTCCCTTTCAATGGCCCCACCCCAGTCATCAATTCTTCAGTAAATGCAGTATAATGACGAAGGATGTCATCCA
>JABMQV010000841.1 GCA_013203065.1 Desulfobacteraceae bacterium
AAAACGGGTCATTTCTGATTTTTTACGAGTTTGTCAATTTTCAATCTTCAATTTTCCGGTTTACCCAGGCTAGACCTCTATCCCTTTCAAAAAATAACCACTGATCTGCTTGGCAGCGGTTTCAATATCATACCTCTTACGGCTTGACAACACCCAGAATCTTGACATTTCATCCAGGGCCCCGAAAAATGCCCTCTTGGCGACGCCAGGCATAATATCTTTCTTGAAGATTCCCTTTTCTTGACCCTCCCTGACAATATCTCCGATCAAGTCCAGATACTGGATAAATCCCTCGTTTTTGTACTCCTTCATGAACTTACCGCTCTGGCGGAGCTCAACCTGAATGATCTCGGCCATATCCTTGTTCTGTTCAATCAATTGAAGATGGGTCAGGGCAAATGTCTCAAGTTTCCTGGCAGGGTCTTTCAGTCCAGAGGTTTTTGCAACCATGTTCTCGAGCACGGCCTTCATCTGCTCTTCAAAGAGTGAGATCAGGATATCATCCTTGTTCTCAAAATAGATATAGATAGTCCCGTCAGCGACCTGCGCCTCTTTGGCAATCTCGGATATCTTGGCCGGGTAGAAGCCCTTCTTGGCAAATATCTTTGTGGCTGCGGCTATGATCCTGTGATATTTTTCAGTGTTCTTTCTTCTGCTCACGATACAGTCCCTCAGGCTTTTGTGAATGATTATTCATTCATAAAAACTGTTAGCATCAGTTTTGATTAGTGTCAAGATATTTTCATCCCTTCTTGCAGTCTTCCAGGGGGCTTTTGGCGTGTGGAAAAATCCTGCACGGTTGCTCCGATACTTCTTGACAATAAATAACGGATTACATTAGATACAGGATGATCGAGGTATCATATGGGAAAGGTGGTGGTAAATCTAAGAAAGGGTAAGGATTTTTGAGGGGATATGAATTCACATCTAACTTAATAAGGAGGATAGACCATGCGTAGATTAGCCCTTTTGGCGACCATTTCGGTAATTGCGGCAGGGATACTCACCCTGGGTTTTCCGGGCGGGGCCATGGCCAAGGATATAAAGGTTGGGGCGGTGATCAACCTGACCGGCCCGGCCTCCACATGGGGTCAGTACCATGCCAAAGGACAACAGGATTACACCCGCTACGTCAATGAGATACAGGGCGGGATTGCCGGAAACAAAATAAAACTGACCGTCGTGGACCATGGCTACAAGGTCCCCGAGGCCCTTAAATATGTCAAGAAGTTCTGCACCTCCGATAAGATGGACATGATCGCCACGTGGGATGCCGGCTCGGGCATCATGGCGAAACCGATCATCCAGAAGTACAAAACTCCCAATCTCAATTACTCTACCTATCAGGGGATTCTCAAACCGCCCGTGGACTATGCCTTTCTGCCCTTTGGCGCCTACAACATGGACTGCTACGCGGTCCTGGAGTATATCAAGACCATCGACGAAGGGCCGGAATCGCCAAAAGTGGGGCTTTTGACGTACAACAACGCCTACGGGAAGTCCATACACGGTCCCAGCAAGGAATACGCCGCCAAACACGGTATAGATATCGTGGCGATCGAGATGTTCCCACCCAAGTCCCTGGATCTTAACACCGAGCTTCTCAGGCTCAAGGACAAGGGCGCCGAATATATCTTTATGCAGTGTCTTCCCTCAGCCATTCTCATGGCCCTTCAATCCGCCGATCGTGTAAACTATAATGTGCCCTTTTTCGGAACCTGGACCTCAACGGACCCTGATTTCTTTAAGCGCGGGAAGGGGCTTATCCGCGACCGGATGCATATGCAGTTCCCCGGATGCCTGCCGGGCGACGGAACACCCGGGATCAAGCTTTTGCAGAAGGTGTGGGAGAAATACAGAGCCCCCGAGGAGGGTGCCTATAAGTTTGATGCGG
The DNA here is from genome assembly GCA_013203065.1 of Desulfobacteraceae bacterium. The sequence goes on from JABMQV010000841.1 coordinate 1,895, forward strand.
CCTACTGGGAAGGTGTGACCATCGGTGCAATCATGGCAAGGGGATTTCAGAGAGCCCATGAAAAGTTCGGAAAGATCAATAGCCAGACCATCAATGACGGCCTCGAGACTTTCCGCAACGTGGACTTCGGCGGGCTTGTCCCCAACATTACCTACACCAAAACCGATCACGGTGCCTCCTGGATTGCAAGGATTGTGAAGATCAACGAAGATCAGACCTTTACGCCACTCACCACCTTCTGGGCACCGGGGAAAGAGAAAGTTACAATCATAAAATGAAGGCCTTTCGCGGTGAACCAAGCATTTTCGCCTCCGTCCCGCCCGAGGCGAGGCGGGCGGAGCTGGAGGTGAAGGGCCTGACACTGAAATTCGGTGGTATCACGGCCCTTAATGAGATCGACCTTTCGGTGCGTACCGGAGAGCTGGTTGCAATCATCGGTCCCAATGGTGCCGGCAAGACCAGCCTCCTAAACTGTATCACCGGTTATTACAAGGCCCAGGAGGGCCAGATTTTTTTTAACGGTCAAGATATTACCCCCCTTCATACCCATCACCTAATCAAGCTTGGAATCGGCAGGACCTATCAGAACATAGAGCTGTTTCCCGGTATGACGGTACTGTCCAACATGCTACTGGCACGCCATATTCATTGCAACTACAGCGTTGGACTGGCATCGGTTTTCTCCAAATCCGTCAGGAAAGAAGAAATCCGTCACCGGGAGGTCTTGGAGGAGCTGATTGATTTTCTGGAAATGCAATCCATCAGGAAGAAGTTTGTGGGGGCTTTACCCTATGGCATGCGAAAGCGAGTGGAACTGGGCCGTGCCTTGGCACTGGAACCGAGGCTTCTCATCCTGGATGAGCCCTTTGCGGGGATGACACTTGAAGAAAAGGAGGATATGGTCAGGTTCCTGGTGGAGTTAAATGAGTCGTGGAACCAGACCATGGTGCTGGTGGAACATGACATGTCGGTGGTGATGAGTATCTCCCAAAGAGTGATGGTACTTGATTTCGGGGTGAAACTCGCGGAGGGATCACCCGATTTTGTTCAGAATCACCCCAAAGTGATCAAGGCCTATCTTGGCGATACATCCACCATTGAGTAAATAGTGCTTGACCGAAAACCCTGCTTTTTCGGTCAAAAATTTAAAATCCGAAGCACCCCGGTTAAATAAAAACCAGATTTAACAGGGCAGGCGAAATGTGAAGAAGCGACCAAAATCCCAATGCCCCAGGAACCGAGGGGAGACCGACAGTCCAGGGGCAGAGCGAATGATCAGGAGATGAGCAAGACCAACCTTAAAACAGAGCGCGTAGACGAAGATACCCTATCATCGCTGGTGGAGTATACCTTCCCCCAGATACTCTCCAGACAGGCCGAGCGCTTGGGGTCTGATAAGATCGCCATTCGGGAAAAGGCCTACGGAATATGGCAGACCTATGATTGGCAGGAATATCTCCGCTATACAAAATTTGCGGCCCTGGGGCTCCTCTCCCTTGGCCTCAAAAGAGGGGAAAACGTGGGGCTTATCCTCGACAATCACCCGGAATGGCTCTTCAGCGAACTGGGCGCCCAGTCCCTGGGTGCCGTGACCGTCCCTTTATTTACCTCGGCAGTGGCAAAAGAGCAGGTCAACGGGCTCAATCGTGTTGAGGCGATCTACGTCTTTGTGCAGGACCAGGAACAGGTGGACAAACTCCTCGCCCATAAGGATGAATTGGGCCATATGCGGCGCCTCATCTATATTGACCCGACCGGCATGCGGGGCTACGTAGATAATCCGTGGTTGATAAGCTTTAGCCAGCTCCTGGAACTGGGAGAGGAACTGGATAGCGAGGAACCGGAACTCTTTCAGAAGGAGCTTTGGGAAGGGGCGGCGACGGATGTTGCCCTTATGTTGATGACCTCCGGTACCACGGGGGAGCCAAAACTGGTCATGCTGAGTTACGAAAACTTTACCGAGATGTCTCGGAAATGGCTGGAAACCGCTCCCATCGGCATCGGAGACAACTGGATTTCCATTACCCCGACGGCATGGATCGTTGACCAGGTATGGGGGATTGGGATTACACTTTCGGGCGGCCTGTCCATGAACTTTCCTGAAACCTTTGAAACCGTTGTGGAGGATTTCAGGGAAATAGGGCCAACCGTCATTGTGTCCTCCTCCAGGTTCTGGGAGGATCTGGCTTCCAAGATCAGAGTAAAGATCAACGACTCCGGGTTTATCAAACGGGCCCTCTACAATGTGTCTCAGAAGATAGGGGGGAGCTTTGTGGACCTGGAATCGGAGAAAAAGCCGATTCCCGTTAAGCTCAAATTCCTGAGATGGATTGCCAATGGGGTCATCTCGCGGCCCCTGCTCGACCGGGTGGGGTGCTCGGGCTTCCTCGGGGCCTATACCGGCGGACATCCTATCAGCCCGGACGTGATTCGATTTTTTAGGGCCAACGGCCTTAACCTGATGCAGTGCTATGGACTCACAGAGTCAGGGGGAATCTTTCAGGTACAGCCTGAAGATGAGGTAAAACCTGAGACCGTGGGGAGGGCCCTCCCCAGAACAGAAGTCAAGATCACGGAAGATCAGGAGGTGTTGGTCCACAGCAAGTCAAATTTTGTTGGATACTACCAGAACCCCGAGGCCACGGCTGAGGCGCTGGAGGATGGCTGGTTTCATACCGGGGACGCCGGATATTTCGATGATGACGGGCACCTCCTTATCATCGGGCGTAAGCAAGATATCATGAGAACAA
>JABMQV010000842.1 GCA_013203065.1 Desulfobacteraceae bacterium
CAATTTCCTGATAAGTCATGGAGAAGTAACCGCGTTTCTCGAATGGGGTTCGGGGGTTTCTTGAAGGCGTTCTCTCAAAGTGAATTTACCTCTCACGTTGGCCTCGACCCTGATTTTGACAAATTTCAAAAAATTCTATTGAGAGCACTTTGAGTATGATGAACAATTCTCTTATGGGCAAATTTTTCTTTCTGGTCATGGCCCTGGCATTAGCCCTCCCGGGGTGTGGAGAAAGGGCAGAAACGGGCGTTGATAAGAAAAACCAGCAGAACCGGATAAGAACGGTCACTGTGACCCAGGTCAATGCAACCCCACCCCGGGGAACTGTTGAATATGTGGGCGTGCTGGTGGCCCAGCTCAAAGTGCGTGTATTTAGTGAATTGGGAGGTGCCATCGAGAGGCTCCTCTTTGAGAAAGGTGACAGGATCAGAAAAGGTGATCTACTCGCTGAAGTGGGTACCACCAGCTTTCGACTAAAGGTCCGGCAGGCAAAAGCAGCAAAGGAGGGTGCGGAGAGCGAGATAGAGAAACTCGAAAGGGGTAGTAGGCCACAGGAGATCCAGATCTCCAGGGCCGCGCTGGAGGAGTCCGAGGCCGCCTTGTTTGAGGCGGAAAAAGATTTCGAGCGGATAGAAGGCCTTTACAAAATCCGGGCCGTCTCCAAGAGGGAATACGATACTGCCGTCAGAAAACTCAATACCGTGAATGCAAGATTGGACTCGGCACAACAGAAATTGGTCCTCGCCCTCCAAGGCCCCCGCGTTGAGGATATCAAGAAGGCCCGTGCAAACCTGGACCGAACCGAGGCAGCACTGGCTTTTGCAAAGGACCAGGTAAAGAAATCAAGACTCCGTGCCCCCTGCGACGGTATCATCGCCTTTCGAGATGTGGAGGTGGCGGAGGTAATACCACCCAGGACACCCATCACCCAGGTGATCGACCTTGATCGCCTAAAGATAAAGGTGTCCCTGGGAGAAAAAGACATCCACGTCTTAAGAAACCATAAGCGTTTCCCCTTTGTTATCGACGCCCTTCCCAATGAAAAGTTCCGATGCCGCTTGACTTTTCTCGCCCCGACTGCAGATCCCACTACCCGCTCCTTTCCCGTAGAATTAACGGTAGAGGAAACCGATCCACGGATGGCCGACGGCATGACCGTCAGGATAAAGTTTCCCGTTGCGGACAATAAAAAGACCCTCAAGGTCCCCTCGGCATGGCTGTCAGAAGAAGATGGAAAGATAGGTCTCTACATAGTCGAGGGCGGAAAGGCACTATTCAAAGAGACCGTCCTTGGCAGTTACTACGACCAGAGAGTGGAAATCCTTTCGGGTTTGAGTGACAGGAACCGGGTCATCACCAATCCCGCTGGCCTAAAGAGCGGTGACCCGGTAAGGGTCGGCCAATAGTCATTGGTCATTGGTCGTTAGTCATTGGTCGTTAGTCATTGGTCATTGTTATTGGTTTTTACTGGTTGGTGGACCTCCATACAAAACATATGCTTATCTGCGATCCCTCCGGGCCGGGGGCCAAAATCAAGACTGAAATGAAATGTTCCTGACCAAATTTGCCCTATCAAGACCCATTGTCGTTCGAATGGCCCTGATCCTCATCATGGTGTTTGGCGTCTATTCCTACTGGAAAATGCCCAAATACATGGACCCTGATATCACCATTGGGGAAGGTCTCGTTGTTACCCTCTGTCCGGGATTCTCTCCGGAGGAGATGGAAAAACTGGTCACGAGCAAGATCGAGGATGAACTGGAGGGGATAGCGGAAATCCGGCGATATGAATCAAACTCATACGAAAGTACCTCAAAGATTCATGTCTTCTTTGACACCCGCCTTTCAGAATACGAGATCGACCAGGCCATGCAGGAGATACGAAATGCGGTCGACCAGGTCGAGGATCTTCCCAAGGAGGCAAAGGTCCCCAGGGTCATTGAGATTGATATCGCCCTCTTTCCCGTTTGTATGGTGGGGTTGTCCGGCCAGCTTCCCATGATGCAATTGCAGGATATTGCCGAAGAAATCTCTGAAACCTTTGAAACAATCAATGGGGTTTCGGAAGTGGAGATTACGGGAAAAAGAGAAAATGAGATCTGGGTAGAACTAGACCCCCGCCGCATGTCGGCCTACGGCATCCCCATACCCCAAGTGGCCCAGGCCCTGGCCAAACGGGTACAGAATCTACCGGGTGGCACCATAGAAATGGGCGGTCACGAGACTGCAATACGGATGGTCGGGGAGCCGGGGAGGCCCGAGGATTTGGGAAATATTGTGCTCAAGAGCGTAAATGGAGGCACCGTCTATCTGAGTGATTTGGCCAAGATCACCCCAACCCTTGAAACGGCCAGGACTCTCACCTTTATCGATAAAAAAAATGCCTTGGTCCTCGCCATAAAGAGGAAAAGAAACACGGACATGGTTCAGATCGTAGACGATGTAAAGACACTATTGAAAGGCATCCCCGCCCAATATCCCGGCCTCAAGACAACCCTCTATTTTGATCAGTCAAAGGAGATCAAGAAACGGATCAAAGAACTTCAAACCAACGGTCTTCTGGGTATTTTTCTGGTCTTTTTGATCCTTTGGCTCGCCATGGGGCTTCGTAACGCCCTCTTTGCGTCGATCGGTATCCCTGTTGCCTTTCTTCTCACCTTTGTCCTGATGAAGAGCTTTGGCCTTTCCATCAATGTTCTTACCCTTTTTGGACTGATCCTCGTCCTCGGTGTGGTGGTGGATGACGCCATAGTGGTCCTCGAAAACATCTACCGACACCTGGAAAAGGGGAAATCCCTTTTCAAAGGGACCCTTGAAGGAAGCCGTGAAGTACTGGCCCCTGTGCTTGCATCGGTCACTACCACCATGGCCGCCTTTTTCCCTATCCTCATACTGGTCGGTGGCATTATCGGCCGATACATGGCCGGTCTGCCAAAGGTGGTCATCTTTGCCCTCTCCGCCTCTCTCTTTGAGGTCTTTTTCATGCTTCCTTCCCATGTGGTTGAACTGACACCCAAGAACGCCTTTGAGAAGGCCCGGAAGAGACGTTTGGACATCTTTCGGCCCTTGCGAAGGATCTACTACCCCTATTTGAGGATGATTCTCCGGCACCGTTACGTATCGGTGCTGGTAGTCGTGCTTTCAACCGTTTTGGCCTTTTTTCTTTACTTTCAAACCGATTTTGTCATGTTCCCAAAGAGCGATGTCTTTCCCAGATTCAATATCTACTTTGACCTCCCCCCCAATTCAACACTGGTGCGAACCACGGAAACCCTGATGGCCTTGTCCGATTTGGTGAAGGACCGTATCGGCAACGAACTGGAGGCCCCCATTGCGGTCGCAGGGAGAAAAGAGGTCAATTACGCGCCCGTATTCGGGAAGCACTATGGTCTGTTAATGGTAATATTGAAGATCGGAAAGGAAAGGAAACATAGTGTCGTACAAATGATGGACCGGGTGAGGGAGGACGTGGGTCAGCTTCTCACATCCCGTGGAGCCACCGCCTTTGTCCTGGAGAGGCTTATTGAAGGCCCCCCGGTGGGTGCCGATGTTGACCTAAAGATACAGTCACCCGGTTGGGAGACTTCCGCGAAAATATCCCGGCTCATCAGAGAGGAAATGGGCAGGCACAAGGGGCTCGTGGATATACAAGACGATTTTTCCAGAGAAAAACAGTTTATGGAAATTACCGTTGATGAGCCAAAGGCAAGAAAGCTCGGAATTGACCAGAACCATCTTGTCATGGCTGTCCAGGCAGCGTTTTATGGCCTGCCGGTGGCCACCTACAACAGAGGAGATGAAGAACAGGAGGTCAAGCTAAAATATCTGCTCAAATACAGGCGTGACTTTGATGACCTGTTGAATTTGAAGGTGGTGATTCCGGGGCACGGCGAGATCCCCTTAAAGGAAGTGGCGGAAATTCGCCTCACTCCGGGGTTCCATAATATCTACCATTACAACGGCAGGCAGACCGTGCGGCTTACTGCCAACATCAAAGAAATACAGGTGGAGCAGGAAAGCGGATTTTTTTCCAGTCTTAGCGGGGAGAAGATGACGGCGGTAAGGGCCAACAAGATCGCCATGGACTATTTCAACCGTATCAGGAAAGATTTTCCGGGCTCAAGACTTATCGCGGGCGGGCTCCAGGACGAGACCAACACATCACTCATGGAGCTTGGTAAGGCAGCCGTTGTGGCACTTTTTCTCATATTTTTTATTCTCTCCCTCCAATTTAACTCTTTTACCCAGCCCTTCATCATCATGATCACGATCCCCTTTGTTACGCTGGGTGTCATGGTGGGCTTGCTCGTCAGCAACAATCCGTTGACCTTTATAACTCTGATCGGGCTCTTGGCTCTCACCGGGATCGTCGTTAACGATTCTCTGGTATTGATAGACTTCATCAACCGGTATCGAAAGGACCACCCAAAGCAACTGTACCTGGCCATCGTTCGAGCGTGTCATGTACGCATGAGACCCATTATATTGACCTCCCTTACCACCATATTTGGTCTGGCCCCAATGGCCTTCGGGCTGGGCGGCAAGTCCATTTTTTGGGCGCCTTTGGCCACTGCCATCATGTGGGGGCTTGGCTTTGCCACGATGCTCATTCTCTCCATGGTGCCTGCGTATTATGCCATCCTGGAGGACATCGGCTACCTTATCCGGCACCGGAAACGCAGAAAGGCCGACACCTTAAGGGAGATAGATGAGGCCTTTCAGAGTGAAGAGTTAAAGCCATATATGAAGTGAGCCTTGGAAGATCCACTTCTGACCTCCGATCTCTGATCTCTGACCTCTGATGATACGGTTTCCTTGAGCGGAGTCGGCACGGCCTTCGCTCCTTTAGGGCATATATTATGGTTAGGCCGGTCGGCTTAACGCGACGATTTAGAAAGGAGAGACGTAATGGATGCGGCGCTGCCAACCAAAGAAGGTTTTGTCTCGTTCCGAGGCTATAATGTCTGGTATCGTATCGTTGGCAACAGGGAAGTACCCGGCAAGCTGCCATTATTGTGCTTGCACGGTGGACCGGGAGCGCCCCATGACTACTTGGAACCGTTGGAGGGGATAGCGGCTACCGGGCGTCGCGTCATTTTCTATGACCAGTTGGGTGCTGGCAACTCGGATCACTTAAACGATCCATCAATGTGGACGGTGCCTCTGTTTATCGAGGAAGTGGGTGTCGTTCGTCGGGAACTGAACCTTAATTGTGCTCATCTCATGGGGCAGTCATGGGGGGGAATGCTTGGAATGGAATATGCTTTGACGCAGCCAGAGGGTCTGGAGAGTTTGATCGTTGCCGATTCTCCCGCAAGCATGCCCCAATGGGTTGCTGAGGCGAACCGCCTGCGTGCGGAGCTCCCGACCCAAGTACAAGAGACCCTCCTGAGGCATGAGGGAGCCGGCACCACTGATGACCCGGCTTACGAGGAAGCCATGATGGTTTTCTACCGCCGTCACGTCTGCCGGCTTGATCCGTGGCCGGATTGCCTCAACCGGACGTTCGAAAAAATGGTTCAGAACCCGGAAGTTTACAACACGATGATTGGCCCAAGCGAGTTCCATGTGACCGGCACACTTAAAGACTGGGATATAGTCAATCGGCTGGGTGAGATTCACGTACCCACGCTCGTCATCGGCGGTCGATACGACGAGGCGACGCCCGCAATCACAGAGACGGTCCATCGTGGCATCCCTGGCTCTGAGTGGGTCATCTTTGAGAACAGTTCACACATGCCGCACCTTGAAGAAACAGAGCAATATATGCAGGTGCTTACAAATTTCCTGGATCACGTGGAGTCACAGACAACACGCACGAAGTGAAGAGCAGGCGAACCCGCGCATGGAACTCTGTTCGCCAACCAAAATGATAAAAATTCAAGATAACTTGCCCAGTATTTCCGGTCGCAGTTCTAACGAGCTCTTTGAAGAGACGTTTCAGGTAACGCAGGGTTCAGCGTTCAAAATACCTGTGTGAAATAGCAGATATCGCAAGACCAGATAAGGGTAAATTCTTTGTTTTCCTTCGTCACTCGTCACTCCTTAATCGTTATTCGATTATTATTACACAGGC
>JABMQV010000843.1 GCA_013203065.1 Desulfobacteraceae bacterium
ATATCCAGGTGTGCGTATCCAGCAGAATCATAACCTAATCAAGCTCCCAGGCGTCATGATCAATGACCGGTTCGGTCAGGTCACCAATAGTTTCAACAAGGCCTTCCATACTTCCAAGCATAGGATCTTTTTCGTTCTGCCGCGCAAAGTGAACCAACTTTGCAATCGGCTTGCCCCGTTTGGTGATAATCACCTCTTTATGCGTTATCTTGACCTGGTCAAGAATCTTAAAGCAGTTTGCCCGGAATTCCGCGGCATTGATTTCCATTTATTAATCACCTCCCTATATGATTGTGTACATTTTAATGTGTACTTATAGGAAGGTCAATCTTTTTTGTACTTATTTAGATGCGCCCGCCCTGTTGAATTCCTGACAGGGGTACGCTCACCGCAATTTAACAAGGCAAGCTGTGACTTCGTGCCCCCGTTAAACAGAAAAAACAGAGAGGTTGAACGGGGTAAAATTTCATGGGGTAAAGATTCCACGGGGCAGAGGCACAGAGGCTCTTTACCCATTTCAGCCTTGAGCTGTTTTGGGTAAATAGGCCATAGGGTAAAAGGCGCACAGGGCGCGCGTAGCGGCACTCCAGTACGGATCTTTCGAAGCTATCCGATCAAATACGCTGCGCTTCGACCAGCGAGTTAAAGAAGAGGGTGACGGGGGTTATTTGTCTCTTGAATTGGAAGCCGATTGCACATGTGGAACTCCGATTCTGCCCGTGTCAGTCAAACAACTCGGTGTGAGTACCTAGACGTGTGGGTCGTAGTTCAAATTTGGTAATTGAGCACAGGGCGCGGGTCGGACCAATCTAAGCTTTTGATATTACGATGAATCATTCCAAATATCCCCAGGGTTTTCGGCTTAGAGCGGCAATTTTGACACTAAAATGGTGTTTCTAAGAAAGTAGTGATGAGATTGCTTCGTCGCTCAATCCTGGCGCCTGTCGGAAGCAGAGGATCGTTTTTGGCTGCTTTGGCTGTTGGGGTACTGGAAGTATTCGTCCATGGCGCCCTGTGTTATGGGGTTTCCGTGAGGTGTTACTGGAGCAGTTATTTGGGGGAAAAGGCGGCCTCAGAGGCCGGTGGGTTCAAGCCTTTTGAATAAAATCCAATTTGGAATGTTTTGGAAATAAGGAGTCAAACGTAGACCTCTATTCTGACCTTATCTTTCAGGATTTACGTCGTTCCTACCAGAGCTGCAAGGTTGGTCCTAAAATCCTCGTCTGCCAGCACCCTGTCTACCAACTGGCCCAGTTCTCGGGATAGATCATCGTCATGCAAGATGCGGGAAATCAGCTCGGCAAATCCGGGGTTGCTCAGGATCTTATCCAGCATCCGGGCAAATTCGGCATCGCTCAGGATTTTGTCAACCACTTCATACTGCGCCTCCGCGTAAGTGATTTCCTTGAGCGATTCGGCAAATTGGAGATGCGTCGGATCGTTGATGCCCAGCGCCTCCTCCAGTTTGTCCGCTGAGATGGCCACGGTTTCCACCTTGCCGCCGGCCTGGGCGATCAACTCCGGCACGTCGGTAAGATAGTATTCGCCCTGAGCGTTATCAGTGCTGAGGCCATCTAGCGCCACCTGCAACGCGGCGTTGTCAAAGCAATACATCCCCACGTTGACCTCTTTGATGGCCAACATCTCCGGGGTGGCATCCCGGACCTCGACGATACGTTGTACGCTCCCGTCGCGGCCGCGCACGATACGGCCAAAGTCGGGCGGGTTGTCCAGGGCGATGGTCAAGAGCGCCCCTTTGACATTCCCCGTGCATCTGTCAATCAGCTTTTGCACCGTATCCGGGTTGACCAAGGGCATGTCACCATAGAGGATCACAACCTTGCCCTCAAAGTCACGGAGGTGATCACGCGCCATCAACACGGCGTGGCCGGTCCCTAACTGCTCGGTCTGTACGGCATAGTTAAGCTCGTTTCCCATTTCGGCCTGGATCATCTCCCGTTTGTAGCCGACGACGAAGATGATGTCCTGGCTCGGGACACCCAGCTCGCCAATTGCATCCACCACCCGGCGGGCCATTGGCTTGCCGTCGACGCGGTGAAGAACTTTAGGCAGTTCCGAATGCATGCGGGTGCCTTTGCCGGCCCCCAGGATAACGAACCTGATTTGACTCATATGGACCTCCATTTTTACCTTTTTGTAGTTCCTTTACTTGGAACGTGTACGATTTCCCCATAGATTTTCCCGATCTGGCCGGCCACGACCGACCAGTCATACCGGGTGGTGGCAAGTCGACGGCATTGATCCCTGACCCTGCGCCGTACATCAGACCGAGCCACCATGGAGAGCAGTCTTGGAATCCGCTGTGCCAGGTCAGCGGTCAGCGTCTCCGGGCCATGGCGAATCTGAGCCATGCGCCCCACCGGCCCCAACCTTTGGCTGATAATGTCAAGGAGGGGTGCCAGGCCGCCATAGTAAGGGGCCACGGACAACACACCGCTCGACAGGGCCTCGAGAGAGACCAGGGGGAACGCCTCTTTGACCACCGAGGGGATCACGTTGAGCGCAGCCCGGCTCAGATGCCAGGCAATATCGGCCTGGGAAAGTTGGCCTGTAAAGACCACCCGTTTGTCCATCCGGGCTGACCGGGCGTGGGACAGGTAGTCTGTCCGATTGATGGATTCCCAGAAACGGGTCACATAGGGGATAAACTGTTCCGAGCCGCTCATCGCCGCTGCCCGTTGCAGTGTCTCTGCGGCGGCGGGCATATCGCCCCGCCCGATTGCGGCCGACAGTTCTTTCATCGGGGGGCGGAGATGGTCGGCACCGATCATCACCAGCCGGGCGTGGGGGGCGCGGCTGAGAATGATCGGCGCGGCCACAAGCAGGCAGTGAACGCCTTTATCCAACGAGAGTTTGCCGGCGTAAACAACCTCCTGGATCGGGTGGGCCGCTTGTCCCGCGTCTGAAGAAAGTGGATGAAACATCGCAACATCAACTCCCACCGGCACCGTATCGACACGAGCCGCCGGACATATGGCCAGCGTACGTTCCTCCACGTCGCGGTTGAGCGCAATCACGCGGTCGGCCTGGGCCAGGGCGTTCTCTGCATAGGCCCGGTAGCGCGGGTCGTTGTTGACAACGTATTCGATGCTGCTTCCGTGGATGGTGACGACAAAACGGATTCCCAGCTGCGTCTTAATCCGGGCTGCCACCGACGGCATCAGCACCGCGTGGTTGGCGTGGAGCACCTCCAGACCTACGGCCTGCGCCACGCCTTTGATCTGCTCCGCCTGCCAGTTGATATATTCCTCGATTTCGACATCGTCCAGTCTTGTGAGCAGCGAACAACCCGGCACCTCGCTCCGATGGTAGGCCACGGGTCGCAGGCGGCCCTGGAGCAGGTGAACGGAATATCGGGCCGGACCGTCCGATCGGCGCAAAAGGGTAGCGCCCTTTGGGGTATAGCGGTGGATTTTCCCCACGCGGTCCAGATAGCTTTCCGGCACGTCGAGGCAAAAGACATGGACGGTGTGCTTTTTGCGCCACAATTCTTCGGCCAGTCGGGCAACGTAGACGCCGCTGCCAGAGCTCATCAGACCGTATTGGTACAAAATTCCGATGTTCATGATAGGTCAGAACGCCCCCCGTCACAGTGCGCCCCATGCCGGCCAACCGCGTCAGCCCGGTGCACCAGTCGTGGAGTTGTTTGGCGATTTACAGACCTCCGGTGACCGTAAGCCGTCCGGTAGCCATCGCCTAATCCTGACCGAAACTGGTAACCGCAGCCTCCTGCTCCTCGTAAATATCAAAAACCCGCTCCAGACGGGTGAGACGCAAGATATTCATAATTGCCGGAGTAGGTGAGGCCAACTTGACATCACCGTCGCCGATGCGGATGCGCTTGAAGATCTTGACCATGGTTCCCAGTCCGGAACTGTCCATAAAGGGGACATCACCAAGATCCAGGACGTAGTTTTGCTCCCCTTGTCCTATCAGTTCGTCCAGCTTGGCATCTAATTCCGGTGCGGAATGGGCATTCACATCGCCGACCGGTGTCACGACTACGACGTTTCCGCTTTTTCTCATGTTGATTTCCATCCGACCCCCTCCTCGGTTATCTACTCCCGGATACTTTTCTCCCAGGCTCAAAAAAGGTCCGAGAGTGAATTTGGTTGCACCTAACCGTCAGATTTGCCGCTGAGGATATCTTCTATGTCCTCGAACAATTTGGTCAATCCGCCTGATTTGGTGGCATATTCGGTTGCGCCCAGCGAAAGGGCTTTTACTCTACCTCCGTTGATTTCTACACCGGTCAAGACCACAATGGGTATATCAGCCGTTTCCGGATCGCCTTTCAATACCCTCATGACCTCATACCCATCCATCTCGGGCATCACCACATCAAGGACTACGAGGTCCGGCCGGTTGCTTTCGATCACCTTTAATGCTTCTTCGCCGTTATAGGCAACATAAACGGAGAAGCCCCTCTTCTCCAGTTCGAATTTGACTGCCTTAACCAGCGATTTGTCATCATCTGCCACAAGGACCTTCTTCTTGCCTTCGGATAGCAATCGGGCAATTTTGCTCATCAACATCTCACTGTCAAAAGGCTTTGTCACATAGTCATTTGCCCCCAGCTTGAATGCTTTCTCTTTATCCTCCACTACGGAGAGGATCAATATGGGTATATCTTTAGTATCAGGGTCGCTCTTAAGCACCGCGGTCACATCGAACCCATCGATGTCAGGCATGATCACATCCAGAGTTATCAAGTCGGGGTGGTGTTCCCTGGCCAGGTCTATGGCCTCTTTACCGCCTGAGCCTTCAAACACACGATACCCTCTATTGGTAAGTTTATGGCTCAAGAACCGGCGAATGTTTGCTTCATCATCCACCACCATAATCGTCTTTCCTCCCCCAAGGGGCACCTTTGCTTTCTCCTCCTTGACCTCCGCCACCTCCACCTCTATCTTCTCCATGACCGGCAGGGTAAAGTAGAAGGTGCTGCCCTTGCCCGGTTCACTCTCGGCCCAGATCCTGCCCCCGTGGTACTCCACGAGCTCCTTACAGATCGGCAATCCCAGACCGGTCCCTTTAGGTCTATCCGTGAGGGTATCTCCCACCTGCTTGAACTTTTCAAAGACCTTCTCAAGGTCCTCACGTGCTATGCCGATGCCGGTATCGGAGACACCGACCCTTATCATGTCTGAGACGCCCTCTGCCTCACCATCCTTGAAGATCTGTGCCCTTACGCGAATTTCTCCTCCCTCAGGGGTGAATTTGATGGCATTGCTGAGCAGGTTAGTCACTACCTGCACCAATCTGTCCTTATCAGCCGAGATAGGCGGCAGGTCGGGCTCCAGATCAACATCTACCCTCAGGTCCTTTTGGGCAAAGAGGGCGTGGGTGGCATTTATGCTAATCTCAATAACCTCAGGTATGGCCAGTTTGACCGTCTCCCACTGCATGCGCCCCGCCTCAATCCTGGAGAGGTCAAGAAAATCATTGATCAGTCTGGTCAGCCTGTCACTCTCGTCATTGATAATGGTCAGAAACTCCCTTTGAGTCTCTTTGTCCTCATCTTCATAGCTCAGCAGGATCTCGGCGAAGCTCTTTATCGAAGTTAGAGGGGTACGCAGCTCGTGTGATACCGTCGAGAGGAAGGAGTCGTTCATCTGGTCCAGTTCCTTGAGTTCTTCGTGCGCCGCCTGCAATTCCTCCATTTTTTGCTCAAGCGCCTCCTCAGTCAATTTGCGAACGCCGATGTCCGTCATGAAACATAATGTGGCTGGCCTGTCTCCCCAAGAGAATGGTACCACGTTAAGTTCTACCCATTTAGTATCTCCATCTTTATTGACAATCCTAAAAGGATAAGTACTAGGAAGTTCTTCACCTTTAAGCCGTCTCTTGTGGCGGTTTTCCACCATCTTCTTGTCTTTCTCATGGATAAAATATGTGAAGGGTTTGGAGTTTAATTCTTTTTCTGAATAACCATAAAGCCCTAATGTTGTAGGATTGGGAAATTTAATCATTCCATCCTGAGCCACATAAATGCCTTCACCAGCATTTTCGAAAAGAGTTCGGTATCTCCCCTCACTCTCCCGCAGCGCCTCCTCTGCCTGCTTCCGTTCGGTGACTTCTTCCTGAAGGCGGATATTCACCTGTTCAAGCTGCTCCATATACTTCCTTTGGGTCTGCGTTGTGATTGCAACTATGAGAATCAATACAGAGAGAAAAATACCTAATGCCATTATCCAATATAATCTGGTGATTTTCTCCTCTGCATTATGCTGCATCATTACTACTGCGGCATCCATTTCATCAAGTAGTTTCGTATTATTATCAATAATATAATTCATTGATGAAGCATCATTATTTTCCAAAACGGATTCGATCTTTTCTTTAAATATACTCCAGGAATTCATAACTTTTTCTAACTGATCCTTAGTTTCCTTGTTCTCCATTTCCGGTATTGCTTCAAATTCAGTCATGGATAAGTCTAACGGAGCATCACCTCCGTCTTTCAAGGCAATCAAAGTTGTATCAAAAACTTTTACTGTTGATAGTAAAGCATCTTTACTAACCCCTCCGAAATTATCAAGAAGAATTTCCTTTGTCATTTTTTGAGATAACATCCTCTGACGACCAGAGAGATTGATCCTGACACTATCATATTTTTGAAGTCTTAAAGTATCGATAGCAAAAAACGAAGCGATCAGAATTACCACAAAAATGATTCCTAATGAGAAAATAAACCTATTTTTAATAAAGAAATCCATAACTGTCTTCCTTGTCCTCAACTACCAGCATCCTCTTCACTTTTTAGACCTCTTCATATCGCAACCGAGTAATTTTCTTGACGTTGACATGGTCACTCCTCCTACCGGGCTATTTCCAAGCTGAAAACGAGAGATACTCCCTGGCTAGAGCTTCCCGTCAATCTCCCCATTCATATTGCTGAAAAGGGGTCTACATCAGTATCTCCCTGACTCTCTCAACAACTTTCATAGGGCTAAAAGGTTTGGTGATGAACTCATCTGCACCCAGGCCCAGCCCCTTCTCTCTATCAGCCTCCTGACCCTTTGCGGTCAGCATGATGATATATATGTCGCTCAAGCCCGGGTCGCCCTTTACCTCCTGACACACCTCATAGCCGTTCTTCTTGGGCATCATCACATCCAGAAACATAAGACTCGGTTTTGATTCCCGAATCTTTGCCAGCGCCTCTTCACCATTTGTTGCCGAGGAGACATCGTAGCCTTCTTTCTTTAGAACGAATGTCAACGATCTAAGGATGTGAGGCTCGTCATCTACTACCAGTATCTTCTTCTCGCTCATCGTCTTCAGCTCCCTCTATTTATAGTGGTTCTTGTTTTTGCGATCACTCTTCACCCGGTTAATCGGTGACCTTCATGACCACCATAGTGATATCATCGTACTGGGCCACATCTCCGCTATGCTGGTAGACCTGGCGATAGACCTCATCCAGCAATCCTTGGGCCGTCATGTCGCTGTTCTGCTGCACGACCCGGTACAGCCTCTCCTCTCCAAATTGCTCGGCGGCGCTGTTTGCCGCCTCTGTTATCCCATCTGTGTATAACACCAGGATGTCTCCCTTGCCGAGTTTTACGCTACCCTGGTCAAAGTCGATGTCATCAAGCACGCCCAGTAACATGCCCTCTGCATCTAAGGTAATACACTCTCCATCTTCGGGTCGATAGACAAGGGGCAAATTATGTCCCCCGTTGGCATAGGTCAGCACCCCGGTCTTTCGATTGTACCGCACATAGAACATAGAGATGAATAGCCCTGCCCCGGTCAGGTCATCGTAGATAATGGTACTGGTTCTGGACAGAACTGCGGAGGGATCGCTATTCTGTAAAACCACCGATCGCAGAACACTCCTCGTAGCTGCCATCACCAGAGCCGGCCCAATACTATGGCCGGATACATCCGCTATGACAATGCACAACTCATCTTCCGAGATAGCGAAGAAATCATAGTAGTCCCCGCCGATATTCTTTGCCGGCACACATCTGCCGGCCAACTCCACCCCTCCAAAGCGAGGAGGTTCTTCAGGAAGAAGGCTCATCTGAATGCGCTCGGCAACCTCCATATCCCGCTTAACTCGCTCCGACTCCTTAAGCTCTTCCACCAGTTGACTGTTGTAGATGGATATTGCCGCCTGAGAGGCTATCGCTGAGAGGAGTTTCAGGTCCCCCGCGGTGAACATCTGCTGAGACCTCTTCTCCGACATATTTATGACGCCCAAGACCCTCTCCTTTACCTTGAGGGGTACACACATCATGGGGAAGGAAACAAAGGGCTCTATCTCGCTGATGTCCTTTGTTTGCTGGAGACCCGGCCGAAGTTGCTCGGCTTCCTCAATTAGTAATGGTCTCCCCTCTTCGGCCACTTTACCGCATATGCCTTCTCCCGCGCTTACGCCGAGCCTTGTCGTTTCTTCTTCAGATAGCCCTTCAGCCGCAGCAAGGTGTAGGTTTTCTCCCTCTCTGTCCAGCATTATTATCCATGCCTTCCGGGCGCCGATAACCTCTCTCCCCTTTTCGAGGACGATCTTATAGATGGTATCGACATCAAAGACGGCCCCAAGGGTTTCTCCAATGTCATAGAGAAGGTTTATCTCCTCGTACCGGTCCAGTATCTCCGTGGAGAGGCTGTTCAGTTCGAACTCACTATACACGTCTCTGGCAACGCTATCGCTGACAAGCTTGCTGGTTATCTCTCTTGTGGCCCGGTCACGGTCATCATCAGAGCAGCTAAGCACATAACCCACCACATTCCCTTGGGCCTCGATCGGCACACACACCTGACCCTTTGAAAAGGGGCAATCCCCCGTAGCGCATCGGGAGGCAACCGGGCTGTCCGGTTCTATTTTGTAACCCTCCTTCAACCACAGGCACTCCGGGGGCAGTTGGCCTGTTTTTGCGAGTACCGCTCCACCGGCATCCGATACAAG
>JABMQV010000844.1 GCA_013203065.1 Desulfobacteraceae bacterium
CCTGTGCAGAAGATGCGTAAGGGCGTGCAGTGAAATCGCCAAAAAGGATGTTTTTGGCATTGGTTACCGGGGGTTTCAATCAAAGGTGGTGGTGGATTGTGATGAACCGCTCAATAAGGATGTGTGCAAAGAGTGCGGGATCTGCATTGACTACTGCCCGACCAGTGCACTGAGAAAACCAAACAAGGGGGTGGCGTGATATGGGGAGAAAACAACAGGACTCAGCAGGCCGTGAAACCCTGCTGGGGATGATCAAGGGGGAGCAGGAGACCTCAGGTTTTGTGTCGGAAGCGGCCATTTGTGGGATGGCCGAGTCCCTATCCTTGCCCGTGATAATATTGACACCTATCTGGAGCATGACGGATTTAAGGCCCTGAAAAAGGCCCGGGAGAAGATGTCTCCCGAAGAGGTGATTGAAGCGGTAAAGACATCCGGGCTGAGAGGCAGGGGAGGGGCAGGGTTTCCTTGCGGATCAAAATGGGAACTGGCGAAAAAGAGCAAAGGGGCTGAAAAGTTCCTTATCTGTAACGCCGATGAAGGTGAGGTGGGGACGTTTAAGGATAGATACGTGCTTCAGCATGACCCGTTTTCGGTGATTGAAGGGATGGCCATAGCGGCATATGCCATTGGCGCCAAAAAGGGGTATATCTATCTTCGGGGTGAATACCACTATCTTCTGGAAGGGTTAAAAAAGGCCATTAACCAGGTAAAAGAGAAAGGGTTTCTAAAAGACCTCGATATTAAAATTGAGGAAGGGGCCGGGTCTTACATCTGCGGTGAGGAATCTGCGCTTATGAATTCCATTGAGGGGAAAAGGGGAGAGGCCCGTTTTAGACCCCCGTTTCCGCCCACAAGCGGACTTTTTGAAAAGCCCACCATCATCAACAACGTAGAAACGCTCATGAATGTGCCGCATATTATCCTAAACGGGGCCAAGTGGTACAGCAAACTGGGGACGGGTGAGAGCAAGGGGACAAAGCTGTTCTCTGTGAGCGGTGATGTGGCAAGACCCGGGGTGTATGAGATGGAACTGGGCTGCAGCCTAAAGGAACTGGTTGAAGATCTGGCTGGTGCCAAAGAAGTAAAGATGGTGCAGATAGGGGGTTCGACCGGCGGGGTTGTTCCCTCCGCAATGATAGACACTGCCCTATCCTACGAGACAGTCCTTGGCTCGGGTGCGGTGACGGTGTTTGATGAGGGCCGGGATGTGATAGACTTTGTGTACCGGACCGTGGAATTTCTAAATGAAGAGTCGTGCGGCAAGTGTACGCCGTGTCGTGAGGGGACCGAAGTGAGGGGTTGAGCCGAGGAGGTTAGGGAAAGTGAAAGAAAAATCAGACAGATATCTGTGCCCTTATTGCCAAACGACATTTGAGGCGATCGAAGCATTAAGAGATCATATGGTAGCGGAGCACAAATCTGAACCACTGCCTCCCCGTGAGGGGATGATCAAAATGACGATCAATGGTGAGACGCATGAGGTGCTGGTGGAACCGGAATGGACCCTGTATTATCTTCTCCACGATAAACTGGGCCTGACCGGGGCGAAGATGTTCTGCGATAGGGGGGCGTGTGGTTCATGCACGGTGATTGTTGATGGGCGGCCCATTCTATCTTGCATGACATTGGCCATCTCGTGTGATGGCACTGAGATTGAGACAGTGGAGGGAGTCGCCAAAGAAAAACATCCCCTTGTAGAATCCTATGTTAAACACCATGCCATGCAGTGTGGATACTGCACACCGGGGTTTGTGACGACGGCCAAGGCACTCCTGGACAAAAAATCAAACCCCAACGAAGAGGAGATACGAGAAGCCCTTGAAGGGAATCTGTGCCGGTGTGGCACCTATCCCCAGCATACTGCGGCGGTACTGGATGCTGCCAAGATCGCAAGGGGATGGATAGGGGGATAATCATGGGGGACTATGAGAGGATCGCTGAAGAGGGGAAATTTAAAGTAGGGGCAGATCTTCCGGAAATTGCCTTTGACAGCATCGGAAAAAGGGGTGTCCGCCGGGTGGATGGGTACGAAAAAGCCAGCGGAGAGGCCATTTACAATAGGGATGTCCAGATCCCAGGGATGATTTATGCAAGGGTCTTGGCGTCCCCCTATGCCCATGCCAGGATTTTGCGGATGGATACCTCAAGGGCTGAAGCAACTCCCGGGGTAAGAGCGGTTCTCAGATACGATGACCCTGAAGTGGAAGGACGGGCACTAAATGGGAGTTACTTTGCCCCAGAGTGGGTGGATAAGGGGCTGGCTGGTTGGGCATTGAAACCGGTTCACCTGGTGCTGGGAGACGAGGCATTCTACGAGGGACAGCCCGTTGGCGTAGCCATTGCAGCGGATAGTGAACAGATTGCCATAGAGGCGTTGCAGCTGGTGGAGATAGATTGGGAAGAACTCCCTTTTGTATTGGACCAAGAAGAGGCCCTTAAACCTGACGCACCGATTCTACGGCCCAACGCAGAGTCCAATATAATCCCAGGCGGTGAATTGGTTGAAGCGGTTTGCGAAGTGGGGGATTTGAAGGAGGGATTTCAAAAGGCAGACCAGATCATCAAGTTCGAGGCCAGGCGGCGTGCCCATCTGTGGGCAGGGGCGGAGCTGCCATGTGTGGTGGTGCGCTGGAGAGACGACAATCTTGAGATGTGGGTACATCAGCAACAGCCCTACCACTCAAAGATGCTGTTATCTGAATGGATGGATATCCCCATGAACCGGATAACGGTGCATTCTCCTTACATGGGATGCTCCTTTGGCGGAAGGGGTAATCCTGCGAATGTCTCTGAAAATGGGATGAATGTGATGGCCGCCCTGCTGGCCAAAAAGGCCAACAGACCGGTCAAGTTCTTATACGATCGCAGTGATACCTTTTTTGGTGAATCCGGCGACATGATGATCAGCCGTTTTGAAGTGGGAGTCAAAAAAGACGGCACCATAACGGCCGTTGATATAAAGAACAATTTTGCCGTGTACATGTGTACCAATGGCGTGGAACATTTTATTGAAAACACCCGCATCCCCCATCTGAGGTGCGAGACCGAAACAGTGGATGTGAGTATTGGCCCTGCCTGGTGGCACCGATGTGAACAATTACCCAATGTCTTTTGTTTTACCCTCGTATTTGAGCGCGTGGCAGCGGAACTTGGTCTTGATCCCACAGAAGTGGCACTAAAAAATGACGGATATGAGGGTCATGATATCTCGGCCCTGGAGGAGTATAAGCGTAAGCATGGGTTCCCTGCAAGGGATAGCCTGAAGGAGTGTATAGAAACAGGGAAAAAGGCCATCGGGTGGGATGACAAATGGCACCCACCGGGTACAAGAAAGCTTCCAAACGGAAGGATGCATGGTATCGGGTTCACTTGGGATCATGAATGGGATGATTCGAGGGGAACGGGATCAGCCGCGGTGCTGATCGAAAACGATGGAACCGTGAGCATTATCGGACATCAATCGGATGTCGGGGTCAATTCCTGGACGGCTTACTGTCAGATCGTTGCAGATGAAATGGGGGTCCCCTATGAGGATGTCCGTCTCAAGGCCTTTGATTTGGACCAGGGATTTGCCCTCATGTCACCGGATGGTTCCTGCTGTCTCTGCTCCAACGGGAATGTGATGAGAAAGGCAGCAGCAAAGGCAAAAGCCATGCTTCTTGAACTGGCTGCACAGAAATTTGGCGGTTTGAAGCCCGACGAATTGGAAATCAAGGGTCGCAAGGTTTATGTCAAGGCAGACCCCAAAAAGGAAAAGAGTATTAAAGAGATTGTAAAAAATGCTATGCCCATGTTTGATTCCTGTGTGTTTTGGACCGAGGCTCCCATCATCGCCTGGGCATGGCACAATCAGGGAGTCTGGGGGAATTCCATTACTACAGGACGTCCGCGTCTGTGTCGGCAGGCCCATTTTGTGGAAGTGGAAGTGGATACGGAGACCGGGCTGATTGAAGTGACCAAGCTGGTCAATGTCAACGATGTGGGTAAGGCGGTTTCTCCGGAGACGGTTGAAGGCCAGATGTATGGGGGAACATACATGGGCGTTGGCCGAGCGCTTACCGAGGAAATGATCTGGGATCCGGCCACAGGGGTTCTGCTTAACCGCAACCTGCTGGACTATAAATATGCCACCATGAACGATTGCCGTCCCATTGAGCCCATTTATCTTGAAACCGGATTGGGCCATGGGCCTTATGGCGCATGTGGAATTGGCGAATCAACGCCCACAATCGTTCCGGCCATGTTTGCCCCGGCGGTTTACAATGCCATCGGCAAGTGGATTCTGGATTTCCCCATAACACCGGATAAGGTTTTAAAGGCCCTTGGGAAGGCCTAGGAGGAAGATATGAGGAAGTTCGCCTATTTCAATGCCCGGACACTTGATGAGGCTGTGTCGATTCTAAGACGCTATGGGGGCAGGGCACATGTCATTGCAGGGGGCACAGATCTTATCGGAACAATGAAAGACGAGATCCTGCCGATCTATCCTGAGGCTATTGTTGATATCAAGAACATTCCGGGACTTGACGCTATCAGGGAAGAGGGGGGGAGTCTTAAGATTGGCGCGCTTACCAGACTTGAAGATATTGCCACCAGCAAGATGGTCAGAGCGAATTATGGGGCACTGGCCGAGGCTGCCCGGAGAACCGCCTCCCCACACATCAGGGAGATGGGGACTCTTGGCGGCAATATCTGTCAGGATATTCGGTGCTGGTACTACCGAAAACCCAAAAACCGTTTCCCTTGCCTCCGTAAAGGCGGTGGGCGGTGCTATGCGATCGAAGGGGACAACCGGTATCATTCAATCTTGGGGGGGAGTGTGGACGACGGTTGTTATGCCGTACACCCCAGTGATACCGCCCCAGCCCTGATTGCGTTGGATGCCGGAATAAAGACTTCAAAAAGGACTATCAGGGCGGAGGATTTTTTCCAGGTGGATGTCAGCAAGACAACGGTCCTGGATGAAGCTGAAATAGTGACCGACATTGAGATACCCAAACCACCTGAAAATGGGAGAAGTGCCTTTTTAAAGTTTGCACTGAGAAAGACCATAGACTTTCCCATCGTTAACTGCGCTGCGCTGATAGCCATCTCTGAAGGAAAAATTGTTTCTGCCAGGGTCTGTCTCAATGCAGTATATGTCAAACCCTACCGTGCTGTTAAGACAGAGGCGTATTTGGTTGGGAAGAAGATCAATGAGGAAAACGGAGAGACGGCAGGCATTGAGGCTGTTTCTGAGGCCAAACCCATGAAAGATAATGGATATATGGTTCAGATTGCCAAGACCATGGTGAAACGGGCCGTTTTGGCCTGCGGATAACTCTTCTGTCGACCAATGGAAAAGCCCCTGAAATATGAGGTTTTTGAAACGTGGTTCAGTTTCCGTGATTCCCTTATGCCAATACTGCGATCGTGAAGCTCAAGGGTGAACGAAAAAGCGATTTTTCTAGCCTTGAACGGGTGTAAATATTAAACTTGTAGCACAAAGGAGGCTGTGACATGGATTTAGGAATTAAAGGGAAGGTGGCCCTCGTCACGGGAGGAAATCGGGGGATTGGGAAATCAAGTGCATTGGAAATGGCCAAGGAAGGGTGTAACCTGGTCATCACCGGCAGAAACGAGGCCGATTTGGCGGAAGTCGAGAAAGAGATACAGGACCTTGGTGTGGAGACGCTGGCCATAGCCGCCGATCTGGAACAAGCAGAAGGGGTCAATGAGGTTGTTTCAAAGGCCTTTGACAGGTTTGGCCAGGTTGATATCCTTTTTAATAACGCAGGCCATTCAACTCCCTGCAC
>JABMQV010000845.1 GCA_013203065.1 Desulfobacteraceae bacterium
ATGAATACATTTGATGATATTAAATGTGATTTTGATACGGGCAATATGGGGTTTATTAGAATCGGTGTGACAACAGATCTATGGTACGAAAAGAACACGGAGGAATTTCATCAGTGGTGGACGACGCTCCCGTTGAAATTTGCAATTGTACTGGCCGTTAATCAAATCTTGCTTTCTGAGATGTAATGGGAATAGCGACAGAGTGATTACGGAAATGGGAAGGGATACACATGAGAGAAGCAATCATTGGCGGCTGTATGTTCGGATGCTCTGAGGCCTATTCACCGGAACTCAGGTCAAAAGATAGTGCTATCCGATACGGAGGGTGGTCTTGAATTTGAGAATTATTAGTAAGCCGGATCATGATTCTTTTGTTCAAAATCTAATCCTAAATTTCCACGTGGAAGGCGTCAAAAGGAAAGGACACACTTTTTTTTATGACATGATTAGAGCGCCCCAAGAACTCTGTCTGGATTTTGACTGTACCCTGATCCCACCAAAAATGTATTTTTTCCCCCCAAAAGAGACCCTGCTTCGATTCACAACCACCCCCTCTCTCAAGGTTACACCAGTGATAGAGAAAACGCCTTTTATCCTCTTCGGTGTTCATCCTTACGACATCAAAGCTATCACACAGATGGATCGAGTCTTTTCCAGGGGTGTTTCGGATCTCCATTACCTGAAACGAAGAGAGGCCGCCCTGCTTATCGGTGTTTACCCCACCAGGATCGCTTCACGTTCTTTCTGGACCGATATGGACGCTGATATGGTATCGGAAGGTTTCGATCTTATGCTGACTGATATAGAAGAAAGCTTTGCCGTAGAGATCGGCAGTGAAAAGGGGGAAGCACTCCTGTCACGGTACGGAAAAACTCGCCAAGCTACAGCTGCGGAGCATCAGAAAATGGTGATTGTGCAAACGGTCATCTCCGAACTGTGTAAGGAAAACGGCCTAAACTTTCCCAAAAATGAGATCCCCGGACTGATGGAAAACGCCAATGATAGCCCCATCTGGGAAGAAAAGGCGAGCAAATGTTTGAGTTGCGGAACGTGTATTATGGTTTGTCCCACCTGTTACTGTTTTGATGTATGGGATGATGTGGCGCTGGATCTATCCCATGGAGAAAGGCTTCGCCGCTGGGATGGGTGTCTGCTGCAGGATTTTGCCAAGGTCGCTTCCGGCGAGAATTTTCGAGAGAGCAAGACTTCAAGATACCGTCATCGTTTTTTCAAGAAGGGTTTGTATCTTTTCCGAGTACTGGACGATATCGCGTGTGTTGGATGCGGTCGATGTTCTATGGGTTGTCTGCCGGATATCGCTGACCCTGTTGAAGTATTCAACAGACTTCATGGTGATGCAGGGAAGGAAAGGGGCTGACATGAGCAGAGTGTTGCAATCTTTTTCGGAGGGTTCCCCCTATGTGCCGAGATGGGCGGAAATTTCTCGCATAGAGGATCTTACCGAGAACGAGAAGCTTTTCGAGATGCGCCTCTTGAGTGGCGCACCTCTTTGCCAGATGCCGGGCCAGTTTATCGAACTGTCTGTGATGGGGATTGGGGAGGCCCCCATATCGGTATCCTCACCTCCGCGTGACGATGGCTCTTTTGAGCTTGCCATTCGCAAGGCAGGAAACCTCACGACGGCCGTGCATGACCTTAGGCTGGGAGACAGAGTAGGGATCCGCGGTCCCTTTGGAAATCATTTTCCGGTGGAAGAAGGTAAAGGCAAGGATCTTCTCTTTGTGGCCGGTGGGATTGGGCTGGTTCCCTTAAGGTCATTTATCCATTTTGTGCTGGAGCACCGATGGCAATATGGCGAGGTGACAATCCTTTTCGGTGCCAGGAATCCTTCTGAACGTCTCTTCGTGGATGAACTGGAGAATTGGAGACTCAGAAAAGACATAAGATACCTGGATACGGTGGATCGAGCAGATCCGAGTTGGAAAGGTAATGAAGGGGTGATTACCACTCTTTTTCAGGAACTTAAGATCAATCCACACAAGACCTTCTGTATGGTTGTCGGTCCTCCTGTGATGTACCGATTTGTCATATTGGAGGCCAAGGCACTTGGCTTGTCTGATGGGCAGATCTTCCTCTCTCTTGAGAGAAGGATGAAATGCGGTATTGGCAAGTGTGGTCATTGTCAGATGAATCATATCTATGTTTGTCAGGATGGCCCGGTGTTCACCTATGAGGAGATCTTCGATGTAGGGGAGGCCCTGTGATGGGGAAACCCCGCGTTGCATTTTTTGACTTTGCCTCGTGTGAGGGATGTCAACTTCAGGTTTATAACCTGGAGGAGGATCTGCTGACGATTCTTGACGCCGTAGAGGTTGTGACTTGGAGGGAGGCCATGAAAGGCCACTCCGATGACT
Organism: Desulfobacteraceae bacterium; assembly: GCA_013203065.1. The sequence continues at coordinate 2,376 of JABMQV010000845.1, forward strand.
ATGATATCGCCTTCGTAGAGGGTTCTATTCTCCGGCCATCCGACGAACGCCGACTGCGCCAAATCCGGAGGAACGCCAAAATCCTGGTCGCCTTGGGCGCGTGCGCAACGATCGGAGGCATAAACAACATAAAAAACTTTCAAGAGCAAGAGGAGGTTAGGAAAGTTGTCTATGGAAACAAAGCCTTGGACTACGAAACCTATCCGGCCCGGCCTCTCAAAGCAGTGGTTCCGGTAGATTTCGAAATTCATGGATGCCCCATAACCCGCAAGGAATTCACTACGGTTCTGAAGGCCCTGCTTTTGGGGAAAAAGCCCGAAATTCCTAATTACCCTGTGTGTGTGGAATGTAAGATGGCTCAAAACATCTGCGTTTTTGAGAAGGGAAAGACCTGCATGGGGCCGGTTACGAGGGCGGGATGCGAGGCATGCTGCGTTGCGGAAGGAAGTATTTGCTGGGGATGTCGGGGGCTGGTAGACGATCCCAATATCTACTCCCAGGTAGAGGTCCTGGCTAAGTATGGGCTCAGCGTGGAAGACATCCTCAGGAAGTTTCAACTATATGCGGACTTTTCGGTAATAAAAGATGAACAGTGAAAAGACGATCCAGGTTGACCACGTGACCCGCGTCGAGGGACACGGAAACATCCATGTAAAGATAAGGGACGGTCAGGTTGAGCAGTGCCAGTGGGAAGTTGTGGAGGCTCCCAGATTTTTCGAAGCCATGGTCCGAGGACGTAAGTGGGATGAAGTCGCCCACATTACCGCGAGGATATGTGGTATCTGCGCCATTGGGCATACTACTGCATCCTTAAAGGCCACCGAGGCCGCCATGGGTGTAGATATTTCGGAGCAGACTCAAAATCTCCGAAAGCTACTCTTGCACGGGGAAAACATGCAAAGCCATATGCTTCATGTGGGTTATCTAGTTCTTCCAGACCTTTTGAATGTACCCAGCGTTATCCCGCTGGCTGCCACCCACAGAGAACAATTGCTTATGGTCGTCAGGCTTCATCGTCAGGCCAATGAGATGTCCAACCTGATCGGTGGCCGAACAACCCATCCCCAAAGGCCTGTGGTGGGAGGATTCGCCAAGTGGCCTACCTTTGAAGAGATGGAGGCCTTACGTCAAAAACTGCATACCTCCATGGAAGACGCAGAAGCCTTGGGATATCTTTTTAAAGAGCTGGTTTCAGGATTTCCTCCTTTTGAGAGAGAGACGGAGTATATCGCCCTAAAAGATCCTCGCGAGTATGCTCTGTACGACGGGAATATTGCCTCAACAGATGGAGGGACATGGCCTGTGGCTCAGTACAGAGAAATTTCCAATGAATATCTGGTTCCTCAGTCCACGGCAAAATTTGCAAGACATAACAGGGA
>JABMQV010000846.1 GCA_013203065.1 Desulfobacteraceae bacterium
CTTGAAAAGCCTGCAACGGAGCCGGACGAATATCTGGCCGAAGTTCAAGCCAAGACAGGACCCAAGAGACAATTTGAGGAGTGCCTTTGCTTCTGTTATTTCCAATCCAGTCCATTTGAGACCATGATCAAGACCGTGAATATACTTACCGGGGCAGACTATGACACGGAAGAGTGTCTGAAGATAGGTCGAAGGGTCGTAAACCTTCTCCGCTTATTCAATAACAGGGAGGGGATGACCAGGGATGACGATGTTTTCTCGAAAAGGTTGGGGCAAAGCCCTGTGGACGGACCCGGTGCAGGGCGGAGTTTAAAACCTAATTATGCGAAGATTCGGGATGCCTATTACAAAAAAATGGGATGGACTCGTAAAGGAATCCCCACACGTAAGACCCTTGCTGAACTGGGTTTATGATTCTTTTAGAAGAGGGAATACCCCTTATGCCGACACAGCTGAAGATCTTTCCTGAAAAGTGTAGCGGTTGTAAGAGTTGCGAGATTATATGCTCATTAATGAATGAAGGGGAGTTTAATCCGAGCAAATCCCGGATTACCACCCTTATCTTCAGAGAAGACGCATACCCTTTGCCTTATAATTTTCCGTCAACGTGCAAGCAATGCGCTGACGCCCCCTGTATTCGTGCGTGTCCAGTCACTGCAATCAGCCGTGCAAAGGATAAGACAAAGGTCATCAAGATTGACGAAGGGCTGTGTATCACGTGCGGCCGATGTGTTGAGGCCTGCCCTTTTGGGGCCATGTTTTTTGACGGTGAAAGGAATGTCCCTTTCAAATGTGAACTGTGCGGCGGCGAACCAGCGTGTGTTTCCATATGCTCTACAGGGGCCATTGTTTTTGTAAATCAAAGACCGTTCTTTTCCAAGCCGCACGCTCTCGCTGCCACGGGATTTGCTATCTTGGCAAAGGAAAACAAAGGGTCGTTTTTGAAGGCAAAGGCAGAGAAGGAAAAAATGAAGTGATTGACTGGCGGGATAGCTCTCAAGAAACAACAGACCGCCGCTGACAAAGTCCTGGAGGTATCTCACGGGGCTCATTGAAAAGTTGCCCTGTTTTCAGAGGAAAACTGCGATGGAGGAGGGAGGTGATAGGCTAAGAATTTTGAGAAACGGGTCTGCCGAATTGAACGGTTAGCTTCTAATCTTTTTTAAGGAAAGGGGAATAGCTATGAGATGGAACAAAGCACGTTTGAGAAAATCGTTTTTTCCTTTTGTCATTGCAATGGCATTTGTTTTTTCTTTGAACCCCGCCGGTGCAATCGCAGCTGAAGAGCTCGAGATTGGCATAATCGGCACGCTTTCTGGTGGGGGGGCTGCCTGGGGACTTGCCTTCAAGTATGGTGCGGAACTGGCAATCGACAAGGTTAATGCCCGCGGCGGTCTTAAAGTGGGAGGAAAGGCCTATAAGTTAACATCAACTGCCTATGATGATCAGTATACCGGACAAGGCGGCACCACAGCGGCTAACAGGTTGATTAACCAGGATAAGGCGAAGTTCATTTTGGGCCCCATCGGCTCCCCCGCATGTGTGGGTGCAGGGATTGTAGCCAACAGGGAAAAAGTTCTGATTTTGTCAGATGGATTCTCACCAAAAATCTTGGGACCTAATAAACCCTATACCTTTAGAATCGCAAACACCCCTAACGAATTCGCACCGGCTATTTCCAGATGGGTGGCAAAGACATTTCCAAAGATGAGAAAAGTTGCCCTGATAACCCCTCAGGATGAGGTGGGGCAGGCTGTGGCTCCCTTGAACATCAGATGTTATAAGGAAGTGGGATTTGAAATCGTTGCCAATGAACATTTCGAGAGGGGCATCAAGGACTTTGTGCCTCTTCTCAACAGGGTACTCCAGAAGAAACCCGAGATTATTGAGCTCGATGGCACAGCCCCTGGAGATGCCGGTCTGATCGTAAAGCAGGCAAGGCAACTGGGATATGAGAATCTCATCGTTCAAACAGGTGGCCCAGGCATAGAACAGATCATGAATGTGGCGGGCAAGCTGGCCGAAGGCTTCTTGTCTTATAATATTTTTGATCCTGAGGATCCTAATCCTGAGGTTCAAAATTTTATTAAGGCCTTCAAGGCAAAGGGATACCCCGGTGTCATCAATCCTTATTGTCCAGTAATGTACAACGCAGCCATGATGCTCTTCGATACCATAGAAAAGGCAAACAGCCTGGATACCGAAACGGTGAGAATGGCCTTGCTGAAGACGGCTGGTTATGAAACCATGTTCGGGCCAATCCGGTGGACAGGCGAGAAGACATACGGGATCAACCAGCAAATCATGACCCCTTTCTATATCAGCCAAGTAAAAGATGGTAAAATTGTGACATACGAGAGGATTATTCCTAAGCCGTAACAAGACAGATGTCTGTGGTGGAGGGCGGGTGTCTTCCACCACATGTTATACTTAGAGAGATAGGGGGTGCCATGTCCCTCACATACTTTTTTCAGATCTTTATAAACGGGCTAACCATAGGCGCCCTCTATGTGATGATGGCCCTGGGTTTTAGCCTCATTTTTGGGATCCTGAGGATTGTTAATTTCGCCCATGGTGAGTTTTACATGCTGGGCGC
>JABMQV010000847.1 GCA_013203065.1 Desulfobacteraceae bacterium
CGGTTTGCCGGTGCGCTACTCAAGGGTCTGAGGGCAAAGGGCATTCACACCGCGCTGGATACCTGCGGCTTGTGCTCAAGAGAGGCCCTCGACAGGCTCCTGCCCTACACAACCATGGTGCTATACGATATCAAGGAAATCGACCCGGAGAGACATAAGGCCTTTACCGGCAGCACAAACGAGCCGATCCTTGAAAATCTGCTCCATGTCTCCGATTACATAAGGACACATGTGGTTCCGAGAGCACTCTGGATAAGGACACCCCTTATCCCCGGTGCCACGGCGACGGAAGAGAACATCCGGGGAATCGCGGATTTTATCGCCTCCAACCTGGCAGATGTGACGGACCGGTGGGAACTCTGTTCCTTCAACAACCTGTGCAGGGACAAATATGCGCGTCTGGGACTTGAATGGGCCTTTAAAGAAAGGGGGCTTCTGACCGCGTCATTTCTGGAAGGGCTTACCGCCGCTGCCAGAAGCTCCGGTGCGAACCCGGACCTCGTCCGCTGGAGCGGTTTCACAAGGATTGAAGAGAGAGAAGCGAACTAACTTGATGCATGGAGGCATTGTTTTGAAGAAGAGGGATTCATTCACTCAAGCAGAGATCGCAGCCTTCGTGCCTTCTGAAAAGATCGGGCTTGTTGCCTCCCTTGATCCCCAAGGCCTCCCGCATGTCTCCCTGATCACATCCATGATGGCTTCAACCCCGGAAGAGTTGACCCTTGGCGAATTCTGCCAGGGCCGGAGCAAACAATATATACAGAAAAACCGTGACATCGGGTTTTTGATAATGACCCTTGACAAAAAAATGTGGCGGGGGAAGGCAAGGTGGACGCACCTGAAAAAGGAGGGGCCTGAATACGAGACATATAACAATATGCCCATGTTTCGATATAATAGCTATTTCGGCATCAATACGGTCCACTATCTCGATCTTGTGGAGGTTTCAGACAGTGAAGATCTGCCCATGTCCCGTATTGTCCCTGCCGCCATCCTCACCAAGACCGCGAAAGGCCGGGCCTCAACAGGGAACAGAAATCGAATATTGAAGCCCTTCGCAGAGAGGCTTTTTAACAAACTGGACTCCCTCAAGTTTGTCTCCTATGTCGGCGGGGACGGTTTTCCGGTCATCGTACCGGTGATCCAGTGTCAGGCTGCGGACAGCACTCGACTTGTCTTTTCTCTCTTGGCCTACGGGGAGGAACTCGGTAATATCCCGGAAGGTGTCAAGGTCGCCGTCTTCGCCCTCACCATGAACATGGAAGATGTCCTTGTAAGAGGCACCTACCTGGGCCTCAAGAGATTCGGACTGTTTCGGCTGGGAGTCGTTGACATTGACTGGGTGTATAACTCCATGCCGCCCTGTCACGGCCGGATCTATCCGGAAGTGGCGTTGCGGCCCGTTACGGAGTTTTGATATTTAGGAGAATAGTTTATGAGCATGAACGATGTTATCGAGGAATTGGAGCGCCGAAAGGCCAAAGCCCTGGAAATGGGAGGCCCTGATAAGGTGGCGCGGCAGCACGACCGGGGGCATCTCACGGTCAGGGAGCGGGTTGAGAAGCTGCTGGATCCCGGCAGTTTTTTCGAAATGGGTCTGCTGGTTCACTCGGATATCCCCGGAATGGAGGAGAAGACCGCGGCCGACGGTATCGTCGACGGCTTTGGAAAGATAGCGGGCAGGCCGGTGGTTGTGAGGGCAAATGATGCCACGGTGCTGGCTGGCAGCGGCGGAAGGAACGGGGGCAAGAAAAGCCGTCACCTGTTTAAACTGGCCCTGGAGAAAGGCTATCCCATCATTAACCTCGGAGAGGCAGGCGGGGCGAGGATCCCTGATATCCAGGGCTCCGACGGCCTGAGCTCCATGACTCCGGGTGACAATTACGGGACCCGGGCACGTCGCGTCCCCATGGTGGCGACCATTATGGGAGAATGTTTTGGGGACCCGGCCTGGGCGGCCGCCGCCGCGGACTTTGTCATACAGGTAAAAGGGTCCTGCATGGCCGTCTCCGGGCCCCGTGTGCTTGAAATCGCGAAGAGCGAAAAGGTCTCCAATGAGGAACTGGGGGGCTGGAAGCTCCATAGCGAGGTGACAGGTCAGGTGGATCGTGTGGCCGAAGATGAGGAGGATTGCTTTGGTATTTTGAGGGGATTCCTCTCTTATCTGCCCTCAAATGCCGATGAACCACCACCTGTTGTCCCCGGTCAGGGGGACCCCGAGCTGGGACAGGAGGCGCTCCTTGAAGTCCTCCCCGAGCGGTCAAGCCGTGTCTACGACATGCACCGGATCATAAAAACCATTGTGGACCACGGAGAGATATTCCCGATCAAACCGGATTTTGATAAAAGCGTTATCACCTGTCTTGCCCGGATAGACGGCCACAGTGTGGGTTTTATCGCCAACAATCCGCGCTATTTTGCCGGTGCCATGGGGCCTGACGGTTGCGACAAGTGCTGCGGCTTTATCTGTCTGTGCGACTCCTTTCACATCCCCATTATCTTTCTTCATGACACACCCGGCTTCCTTGTGGGGAAGCCGGCGGAAGAGAAACGGATGCCCGGAAAGATCATCAATTTTATCGAGGCCCTTGGTTTTTCAACGGTTCCCAAGATCTCCATCATCATCAGAAAGTCATACGGTATGGCCTATTCCAACATGTGCGGCTGGAACATGGGCGCGGACTTCCTCTTTGCCTGGCCAAGCGCCGACATCAGCTTCATGGCCCCGGAGGTGGCGGCCAATGTGGTCTATGCGGCCAAGATCCTCCGGGCAGAAGACCCGGAAAAGGCGCGTCAGGAGGCCATCGAGGAGATGCGGTTGGCAAGCGCGCCCTGGCGCGCGGCCGGGCAGGCCTATCTGGATGACGTCATCGATCCCAGGGATACCCGAAAGACAATTACCCAGAGCCTCGATCTGGCCCGGGGAAAAGACAAGGGGATGAGCCGCCGCCAACTGGCCAACTGGCCCACCACCTTTTGAGGACAATGGGAGGAACAAGATCAATTAACCAGCAGACCTTCTTGATTTTTACTTCACCTTAAGCGTACCCCTATCCATCTTCCAGTAAAGGCCGGATGGGTCAGCAGGATTGCTGTAATAGTTGAGAGTAAATTCGTATTTGGTGCCAACGTATTCGACGCAGGATACCGGAATGGCCAGATCACTGCCCACAGGTATGCAGTAAGTGCCTGTTCCGCCCGTCAGGGTGTCCGCATCCATCTTCCAGTAAAGACCGGACGCGTCATTGGGGTTGCTGTAGAGATCCAGGGTAAACCCGTATCGTGTTCCATTGTACTCGGCGCAGGGCATGGGGATGCTGGCGTCATTTCCTGCGGAAAGACAATTCGAGGTTGTCACGGTGGTTTGAACGGGGATGGAAATAGTCCCCTTTGTGTCCATGGCAAATACGGCGATGTTGTAAGTCCCGGATGATGTCAAGTTGGCGTATGTACTTTCATATCGGTTGTTTCCTGCTGAGGATAGATCCATTGTCGGGCGA
>JABMQV010000848.1 GCA_013203065.1 Desulfobacteraceae bacterium
CTTTATATTGGCAAGAAGGGTATCAACATTCAAGAAGACGAGGCGGAAAACCACATTGCTGGATTTACGATCTTTAACGATGTGTCTGCAAGAGATGTCCAGTTTAGAGAACAACAGATGCGGATGGGGCCGGCGAAGGGCAAAAACTTTGAAAATGGAAGCATTATGGGGCCTTGTTTGGTCACACCAGATGAAGTCGATTACAACAACCTAAAGATGATTGCCCGAGTGAACGGCCAAGTGGTGACAGATGATAACTCGAAGGAGATGTATAACAAGTTTCCCAAGATCATCGCTCGTATCTCAGATGAGGCGTACCTTTATCCGGGCGATTTCATTGCCTCCGGCACATGTCCCCACGGGACCACCCACGCTTCAACGCTGGGAAGATGGCTGCAGCCTGGCGATGTTGTCGAAATGGAGATCGAAGGAATTGGGCTAATTCGAAATGAAGTGGTGAGAAGAGAGGAATGATTCCACTTTTCAAGATCTCAGGTATTTTTCGTAGCACATATTAAACTGGTGAAAGTAAGAGGCCTTATGCAGAGAGTCACAGAGAATGTCTATGCTGCCACGGATATAAGAGGGTGTAATCCAGGCTACGTGGTAACCTCGGATGGCGTAGTTATCATTGATACTCCACAGCTCCCCACGAAAGCGGTAGCGATGCGCGAGGAAGCACTGGAGAAAGGCCCCATTCGCTTTCTGATCAACACGGAGAACCATATCGACCATATTTTTGGTAATCACTTCTTTGCGGGCTTATGCCCTGTGGTTGGACACGAACATATACTGAAGGATTTCTGGAAGGTCTTGTCCGGGGACCCTTATCCTTATAGTGTAGAGGTCGTTAAAAAGGATGACCTTGAAGGGATGGCCTTGATGCCGACAGAGCAGGAATTTGTGGTAAATGCGCCCACCATTGTGTTCAGCCATGGTATGACAATTCGTGTCGGGGACCATATCTTTGAGCTGTTCCACACTCCCGGACACACCAAAGGTCAAATCGCTGTATACGTGCCAAAGGAGAAAGTCGCATTTGTCGGAGACACCATATTCTGTGAATGTCAGACCTGGTTTCACGGGGCTGATCCCGATGCCTGGCTGTGGTCTCTTGGCTTCTTGAGCACCCTCGATTTGGACTACATTGTTCCCGGCCACGGGCCAATCTGTAAAAAGGACTACATCCCAAAACAGGGTGCCTTTATACGAGAATGGGTGACCGCCGTGGCCGTTGGAATAGCTAAAGGTTGGAGCAAGGAGGAATGCATCGAGAGGATTAGTTTCTTAGACCGGTTCCCAGTGGATATGGGCCAGGAAAGCGCTGGCCCGATGATACAAGAGAGGGCTGTGGACCGGATTTACGACTTCCTCCATGGAAAGGCAGAAAGGTTTCGATAACCTCTATCCTATCTATGGCTATCAATGGTTGCTTGCCAGGCCAGGGATAGCCGTCAAAAGACGGCAAAAAGTAACGGCAATGGACCATGAGGAGGTAATGTAATGTCGCTGGGAAGCTTACAAGAAAACAGGTTCTCCGCGATAGGCAAAAGCATCCCCAGAGTGGATGCCCTTGCAAAGGTTCTCGGAAAGGCCCAATATACACAAGATCTTCATCGGAATTCCCCGGACTCAACTAAGAGTCAAGAGCCCCTTTTTCTCTTACAAATTTCTTAACCCTTCGTTCTAATTCTTCATATGTCGATTTTTTAAGGATTGGCTATTGCCTTTTGTGCCCTATCACTGCCTCAAACACATCATCTTTTATGTGAAAGCTGTGTTCGGGTCCTGGGAAGATACCTTCTTCTACTTCTTCTTTAAACTTTTGTACAGCCTTCAATATATCTTGCGACAAGTTTGCGTATTTTTTTACAAACTTAGGAGTGAATTTTTCGAAGAGTCCCAGCATATCGTAGACATTCAAGGTCTGTCCATCGGTGTTGGGTCCACTTCCAATCCCGGTAACCGGTATGCTAAGCTCCTTGCAAATCAGCTCGGCAAGACGATCGGGCACACACTCCAGCGTAAGCATAAACACCCCTGCCGATTCAAGGGCCTTGGCATCTGCAATCATCTTCCGGGCGGTGACAATATCAGCCCCCTGTACCTTATACCCCCCGAGCTTGGAGATCGTCTGGGGGGTGAGTCCGATGTGGCCAACAACAGGGACACCCGCGTCGACAATTGCTTTAACGGTGGGCGCGAACTCCTGCCCCCCTTCTAACTTGACGGCATCCACGCCTCCCTCTTTCATTAAGAGGCCTGCATTATATATGGCGTCACGTATGCTGGGCTGATAGGATAGAAAAGGGAGGTCACCTATCACCAAAGCATGTTGCACCGCAGTGGTCACGGCCTTGCAGTGATGAATCATCTCTTGCATAGTGACCGGCATCGTGTTGCTTATTCCTAACACAACCATCCCCACGGAATCCCCCACAAGTATGGAATCCACCCCGGCGCGGTCTGCGAGTAGCGCCATGGGATAATCATAACAAACAACCCGTATAATCTTCTTGCCCTGCTGTTTCTTTGCCAAAAGTTCTTGAGGGGTCACCTTCTTATGGTCCATTCTACTCCTCCTTTCTGGTACGTTCCCGGATATTTCTCAAAAGGGGATTCTTCCCGGCACGGTCTAAGCTCGGGTGAACCCCCTACTTTTCATCTCGAGGTGGGAGTTCGCCTCCACCGCTTCGGTTCCCGGTTTGTAGAGCTTAACGCTTGGAGGAGCCGGGGGCCTCCGGGCCTTGCTCTCAGGGAAACTGTGCCATTCTGAATCAGAGGCTCTTACGGGTCTACCGAGTGTCTGTGGATGGGCACTCAATAGGGTACGAAATCTAAAGACCTGTTTCTTGCTACGATAAGATTCGCTCGCTGCTCCCCTTCCCGCTAGAGCTGAGGTCTGGCGAGAGCGTGAGCTTAGGCCATGTGAATTCCTAATATTGGCTGCAACAAAAGGTCGCTTAAATCTTCGTGAACTTACTTAGGGCCTCTGCAAAAGAAAGGCCGTTACGAATTTCCTCAATGGCCTGGTTATCCTGCCGCTCCAGTTCCTGCGTCACTTCCATGACCTTATCAGCGACCTCTATCGGGACACAGACAATGCCCGTCCCGTCTCCCACGATGATGTCCCCCGGCCTCACGCGGATGCCATCGATCTTGACCGTGGTATTGATAGCCTGGATTTTGACTCTGGTTTTTCCCGAAGTGGGGACTACATGCCGCGAAAAAACGGGAAATCCCGTCTTGATGATCTCATCATAGTCGCGTACGCCCCCATCGACAACTAGTCCTGCAACCCCGCGCATCTGCGCGGCCACGGAGGCTATCCCTCCCCAGGTAGATACCTGATGTCCGCCATTGTCAATGACGATCACGTCGTCTTCTTGCGTGTTGTCTATCACTGGCCCCAGCCTGAAATCTTCGAGTGTATAGGTCCCCAGAACGCCTGTCATCTCCTTGACGGTAAAAGCCCCGCCTACGAAGTTGAAACCCGGGGCAAGGGGTTTGATGTTCTGTATCACTCCTTGAATATTTAGGTCATCCAATGCGTTCCCGATTGTACTCGTTTGGAGGTTTTTAAACCCCTCTATTAACTTCTTAGGCGGTCTCGCCATCTCACCAACATCCATCTCATTCCCTCCTCTTCCGCGTATATTGATTAATTCTCCCCGCAGTCTCAGGTGTTGAGCGCGTCTTCCAATACCTCGCGAGCGGCCTTCAGGCCCACCTCCAGGGCCGCCATGTTCCGGTCTTCAGTCCCTTTGGGTACGCGATGCCGGACCGCACTTCTAAGACCGGCTTCAGAAACAACGCCTGTCAACCCTACCAATGCACCCAGCGCAACGATGTTGCCAACTATCTCACCACCTGCCTGACGGCCCAGTTGTGTCAGGGGAATAGAATAGACCTTAGCCTTCGGTGCCGAGATAGCCGCAATTTCGTTGCTATTGGCGATCAGGATTCCCCCTTCTTTCAGGGTATCCCCATATTTCCTCAAGGAGGGGTCGTTCATTGCCAGAAGGATGTCGGGGGCGGTGACTTCGGGAAAAACGATTTCCTCGTCGTTGATAATCACCTCCGCCCGACTGGCCCCCCCACGGGCCTCCACACCGTAAGATTGGGTCTGAACCACGTACTTCCCATCATTAATGCCGGCAGCCTGTGCAAGGATGATGGCGGCAAGTACAATTCCTTGTCCTCCTGATCCGCTCAAGCGCACTTCGATTTTTTCCCCCATGGTATCTACTCGAAAAGGAAATTAAGACATGCCCTATGGCTACAGGGTAGCTACCGGGTCATGAAACCAGATTTATAATAATCGTTCACATACTCGCCGCGGATCTCTTCTACAAAGATCCCTGTGATGATCTTACCCTCAAGCTCCTCGGGGCTCATATTTCTTGCTTTCGCGATCGGAATTGCACTGTCTTTCTGCCACTTTAACATGTCCACAGGGTTGCCCTTTTTGTTAAGCTTCCCGAAGTAGGTGGGGCAAAGACTCTCGACTTCTACGAATGCGAAACCTGGGTGCAGGATCGCACGGCGGATAAAGCGTATCATCTGACTCACATGATACACTGTAGTTCGAGCGACGAAGCTCGCCCCGGCTCCTTGGACTAAATTGCAGAGGTCAAAGGGGTGCTCCACCGATCCATGGGGTGCTGTGGAGGCCCGAGTTCCTGTTGGCGTGGTCGGAGAATACTGGCCGCCCGTCATTCCATAATTATGATTGTTAAGGATAATGGCGGTGAGATCGATGTTTCTGCGGGCCGCGTGGATCAAATGATTTCCCCCTATCGCGGAGGAATCCCCGTCTCCCATTAGCAGAATGGGACGGATCTCTGGATTTGCCATTTTCAGGCCGGTAGCATAGGATGGGCACCGGCCATGAAGGGCATGAATATCGCTATATCCCAGATAAGTCCCTGCCCCGCCGTAGCAGCCAATTCCTGTCACAAAGACAAATCGTTCGGAAGGTATTTTAGTCTTCTCTATGGCCCGAATGACGCCACCGATGATGGTTCCGATACCGCATCCCGGGCAGTAGGTTGTTGGAAACCGGCTCTGTTCAAAGTGATTTTCCAGCAATTGAGCCAGTGGGGTAATCCTTGCCATTGTTTAGATGACCTCCTCCAGGCGTGCAAAAATCTGTTCGGGGGTAATTAGCGCACCGTCTACGCGATTTAGCGCGATCACATTACAACTTCCAAGGACAGACCGTTCAACCTCTCCCACAAGCTGACCCATATTCAATTCGGGGATGAGGACAACATTGGCTCTTTCAGAAATGCGCCTGATCTCTTCCCTTGGAAATGGCCAGATCGTGAGGAGCTTAAGCAGGCCGGCCTTTATGCCCTTCTCTCTTGCCATGGAAACAGCGGCCTTGGCCGGCCTTGACGTGGACCCGTAAGCCACTACCGCAACCTCCGCGTCTTCAAGTTTGAAACGCTCCAACATGATTGTTTCATCCTGGTGTTGCAAGATTTTGTTGGAGAGCCGCTTTACTAAAGCCGCTGTCGTTTCAAGATCGGTCCAAGCGGCCAATCCATTCTTGTAGTGCATAAAGCTCGTGTAGTGAGAACGATACGCCGTGCCCAGATCGGCCATGGGAGGGACGCCATCCGGCTTATCCGTGTCGTAGGTCAAGAACTCCTCCGGAGGAACTGTCGGTCGTTTGCGCTCCACGCACACGACTGAATCCGGAACCAGCAATTTTTCTCGCATATGGCCGATCGAGGCGTCTGATAGTACCATCACCGGGACCCTGAATCGTTCGGCCAGATTGACAGCGCTGACGGTCAGATCAAAGCACTCCTTCACCGAAGAGGGGGCGAGCGCGATCATTTGGAGTCCCCCATGGGCACCCCAGCGGGCCTGCATTACATCGCCCTGGGAGGGCTGGATATTCCCGATACCGGGCCCACCCCTCTGTACATTGATGATGACAATCGGAACTTCCATTATCGCTGCGCCCCCGATTCCTTCTTGCATCAGGCAAATCCCCGGTCCACTCGACGCGGTCATCGCTTTCATACCGCCCAGGGAGGCCCCTGTTACAGCGGTGACGCTTCCGATCTCATCTTCCATCTGAATAAAGCAACCCCCAACTTGAGGTAGTCGGACGGCCATTAGTTCAGCAATCTCAGATGCAGGGGTGATGGGATAGCAAGCAAAAAAGCGAACCCCGGCTGCGATAGCCCCCTCGACACAGGCCTCATTGCCCATTATCAGTCGTTCCGTCCCTTTCACTATCCGTTGATCTCCTCTACACTTATGGCGTAATCCGGACAACGCAGTTCGCACATTCGACAGACGCTGCAATTCTCAAGATCGGTTGCGATCGGTATCTGTGCCCTTTCCATTATAAGGACTTCTTTCGGACAAAACTCCACACAAATGCCACACTGCTTACACCATTTGTCGTTGATACGGAGGGCTTTGACTTGCCTTCTTTTTTTCTCGGGTTCCATTTTTCTCGGGAGCACTATCGGTTTGTTAATATTTAAGGTGATAGAGTCATCAAGAAAATAGGAGTTACCCATGTAGGAAGCTTACCCCCTCCGCTGGTCTCCCGCTCCATTGAGCGGGAGCCAGGGGGTCCCCCATAGGTAACATCCTGAAATGATGAAGGCCTCCAGTCAGTCACTCTCGAGAAGACCCCACACCTCCTCGGTGTCATACCCTATTTCTAATTGCAAACTATAATATGCTCCTAGTATATATAGATTGAAACTATCTCCCTTTTAGTAATTCGTATGCAATTCTGCTTCGCAACATTTGCGGAGTCCCCCCCCAAATGCAAATCCTCTTGCGTCCCTATAAGCTCCCTCAAGTTCAAATTCCTTCATGTAACCGTAAC
>JABMQV010000118.1 GCA_013203065.1 Desulfobacteraceae bacterium
TCCCCAGCGTTCAATCACTTGTTCGATTGCCTTTTTTGTTTGCCCCTCGTGGAGAACGTCGCACGCAAGCCCTATCGCCTTTTGTCCCTCCCCTCCGATCTCGGATAGGGTGTCATCAGTGGATAGCACATCTAGGGCCGCCACATGGGCTCCCTCCCTGGCAAGGGCACGGCAGATCGCCCGGCCAATGCCTCTCGAGGCACCGGTGACAACGGCTGTTTTGCCGGTCAAATCAATGGGTCCGCTGAGTGGGGCAATCATATCCTCACACCGCCAGATATTTTTTCATGATCGATTCATTCTCCCGCAGACTTTCAACACTCCCTTCGTACTGAATCTCCCCTTTTTCTATGATATAGACCCTTTTTGAACTCTTAAGAGAAAATTTTATATTCTGCTCGGATAATAGAATGGTGGTTCCTGTTTCCGCTATGGCAAGGACAAGCTTTCTCACTTCATTTACGAGCAACGGGGCAAGGCCTTCGGTGGGCTCATCAACCAGGATCAATTCCGGGTTGCCCATCAGGGTGCGTGCGATGGTAAGCATCTGCTGTTCCCCCCCGCTGAGGGTCCCTCCGTTCTGGTGGGCACGCGCTTTCAGCACCGGAAACAGGCCAAACACCCTTTCAGCAGTCCAGCCGTTTTCACTTCCAAAAGAGGTTTTTGAAGCCAGGTTCAAGTTATCCAGTACTGAAAGATCCGGGAAGATAATGCGGTCTTCAGGGACATATCCGATTCCCATCTTGGCAATCTTATAGGTGGGCATCCCCAAAATATCTTCACCCTTGTATGAAATCTTTCCTCCCTTCGGGCGAGTCAGGCCCATAATGCTCCTCAGTGTGGTGGTCTTCCCCGCCCCATTTCTTCCCAAAAGGCCGACGACCTCTCCCAGGGATACTTCCAGGGATACATCAAAGAGGATCTGACTCGAGCCATAAAAGGTGTGTATCTTTTCGACCTGTAACATCACTACTCCCTCTGATTTCTCCGAAAGATCGGTGAGGTTTAGTCCTCCTCACCGAGATACGCTTCTATAACAACGGGATCTTGTGACACCTCTTCGGGAGTCCCATCCGCGATAAGGCTCCCATAATTCAGAACCCTTATCTTTTGAGAAAAAGAAAAAACCACATCCATATCATGTTCAACGAAAACGATGGTCAACCCTTTCTGTTTCCATAATTTCTGAATGAGATCCATGACCCTCATTCGATCTCCCGACGGCATTCCGGCTGTCGGTTCATCCAAAAGGGCGATTTGGGGGTCCATGGCCAGTGCCATCCCAATGTCCAGACTCTTAAGGGCGCCATGGGGCAACTGTTCAGCAGGTGTGCCGGCCAGGTCCTTCAGATTGATGTCGTCCAGAAAACTCATCACTTCATCTTCAATATCTTTCATCCCGTCGACATGGGTGAAAAACTTGAATGTCTTTTTTCTCTTGGATAGGATTGAGGCCCTCAGGTTTTCAAAGACAGTGAGTGAGGGACAGACATGGCTAATCTGAAATGATCTGTTTATGCCCATGCGGCCGATCTTATAATGGGGCAGCCTGGAGATATCTTGATTCTTAAAAAGAATTCTGCCGCTGTCGAGCCGCAGATACCCCGTCAATAGATTGAAGAAGGTGGTCTTCCCGGCGCCATTTGGCCCTATGATGGAACTCATCTCCCCTTCCTCAAAATTCAGGCTCAGATCGTTGATGGCCCGCAATCCACCAAAAGATTTATTCAAATCTTGAACTTCCAAAATATTCATCGACTGCACCTGCCTTTGCTAACCGGTTTCCTTGGGGTTCAAAAACCTTTTAGGACTGCCAACCGACCTGTTTGCGATCAATTCCATTACAAAGTCTACCAGGCCCTTGCGAACCAAAAGTATTATCAAGACCAAGACCCCTCCGATAATGAGCCCCCAAAGATTGGTGTACATAGTTGAAAAGGCAATAAGTACTTTAAAAATGGCTGCCCCGGCCAAGGGACCCAGGAAGGAGTTCATGCCTCCTACAACGACCATAAAGATAGGTTCCGCCGAC
The DNA here is from genome assembly GCA_013203065.1 of Desulfobacteraceae bacterium. The sequence goes on from JABMQV010000118.1 coordinate 2,033, forward strand.
TTGGCCCAATAACAAAAGTCTGGATAGGCTCCGCTTATAGATAATGACATGAGGGCACCGGAAAGCCCTCCGAAAATCCCTGCCATGACAAAGACGATAAGCTGATAGCTCTTGACTCTTATGCCAAGAGAATAGGCCCGATCCGCGTTTTCACGAATCACCTTCAGGATTGCCCCAAAGGGGGAATCCACCACCAGTTTGCAAATGATCAGGCTGGCCACCACCACGATAACTGTAAAGATGAAATAGGCCCTGGGGGTTGAGAGGAAAGGGGGTAGTGGTATTCCCCCGATTAGGCCCTGATCTCCGCCGGTCATGTTGTTCCATCGAATAACAATAATGTAGATAATTTGATTAAAGGCAAGGGTGAGCATCGCAAAGTATATGCTTCCCAGCCTGATGCAGAAAGAACCAATAATCAGGGCTGCAAGGGCGGAAAAGACGACAGTCGTACCAAATGCAAACAGCACGGAAGAAGAGTATTTCTGAAGAATAATGCCTGCGGTATAGGCCCCTACCCCAAAAAAGGCTGCATGTCCAAAGGACACCATCCCCGTATATCCAACGAGGAGGTTCAGGCTTGTGGCAAAAAGGCCCATAATGAGGATTTGTGTAAAGAGATTGATCAAAAACTTGGATGGATAGACAAAAGACAATAATATCAGGGCGGCCCCAAAGATTGTTCCCCACAGGATTGTTCGTTTCATTTTATCATCCTCTCCTACAACTCTGCCCTGCCAAAGAACCCTTGCGGGCGAACGATCAAGACCACGGCCATCAAGATAAAGATAAGGGCCTCTTCAACCAGCGGAAAACCGATTATCCCGAACGCCCTCATAAAGCCGATCAGGATGGCGGCAAGAAATGCCCCCGGGATGCTGCCCATTCCTCCAACCACAACCACGATAAAACAGTCTACAACCACATCTGACCCCATTCCCGGGAAAATAGACCGGATGGGTGCGGCGAGTGCCCCCCCCAGGCCCGCCAGCATGGCTCCAAGACCGAATACTCCCGCATAGATCAGTGTGGTGTTTTTTCCCAGGGCCATCACCATCTCACTGCTGTGGGCGGTGGCACGGATAAGCTTTCCGTACCTTGTCTTCCAGAGAAACATCCACAGCAACACCGCCACGATAATCCCCACAATAATGACAAAGATATAGTATGTGGGGATAAAACTGCCTGCCAGTTCGATCGGAGGGCGCTGGAAGGCATCCGGGGCTCCCATGGTAATAAATTCATACCCCCAAACCAGTTTCGCCACATCATCTAAGATGAGGATAAAGGCATAGGTAAGCAATAATTGATATAAAATATGCATGGAGTAAATACGCTTAAGGAAAACCCTTTCAAAAAATACCCCAAAAACCCCGATTCCAAAGCATCCGAGTACTATGGCTAAAGGGAAACTTGAAGTCCCCACATAGAGCGTGTAGGTCAGATAGGCCCCAAGCATGTATAACGAGCCGTGAGCAAAATTCATGACCCCTAA
>JABMQV010000849.1 GCA_013203065.1 Desulfobacteraceae bacterium
AAATTCGCTGGCCTGATCCCGGGCCCTCGTAACCATGATCCGCTTTCCAAAGAGCGGCCTTGTCTCAAACCAATTGAGCTTTTCCCTGAGGCGGACCACGTCACCCACCACGATGATGCCGGGAGGTTTCACATGGTTCTTTTTTGCAAGCCCGGCAATATCCCTGAGCGGCCCCACCAACGTCCTTTGTGCGGCCACAGTCCCATTCTGGATCAAGGCGGCCGGGGTATCTGGTGATCGCCCGTTAGCAATCAGTTTTTCAACGATCGTCGACACGTTACCGACCCCCATCAGAAAAACAAGTGTCCCAACACCTGTCGCCAGCTTATTCCATTCGATGTCTGATGCCTCTTTGTTGGGATCTTCGTGTCCTGTAACAAAGGCAACCGTGGATGTATAATCCCTGTGCGTCAAAGGAACACCCGCATAAGCCGGAACGGCGATGGCAGATGTAACCCCAGGCACCACCTCAAAATCCACGCCAGCCTTGACCAACTCCTGGGCCTCTTCGCCTCCCCTGCCAAAGACAAAGGGGTCCCCTCCCTTGAGTCTGACAACAATATGCCCCCGATGGGCCCGATCAATCACCAGGGAATTGATCTCATCCTGGCTCTTGGTATGGCACCCGCCCTTCTTACCAACATAGATCAACTCCGCCTGGTCCGGGGCATACTGAAGGAAGGCCCTGTTGGCCAGGTTATCGTAAATAACCACCTGGGCAAGGGAAAGACAATCCCTCCCCTTGATCGTCAGAAGGCCGGGGTCGCCTGGACCCGCTCCCACCAGGTATACCTTGCCTTTTCTATCCTGTACCATCCTCTTGCTCTGAGCCCCTTATCAGGTATGCAACATCATACCTTCCCATAGATGTTTCTCAGGATCTCCCGACCCCCGGAATCGAGTAATCTCTTGGCCAGCCTGATCCCCAACGCTTCAGGCTTGTCTTTCTCGCCCTTTATTTCATCCTTAAGAACCTTTGTCCCATCCAGGTTGGCCACCATCCCCTTCAGGTGAAGGTTTTCGTTATTCAAGCGTCCGATGGCGGCAATGGGGACCTGACACCCCCCCTCAAGCTCCTTCAGGAATGCCCTTTCCGCCCTTACGGTGATTTCTGTGGGTCCATGATTCAGGAAGCTGATCAGGTCTATGGTCTTTGTATCCTCTCGCCTTACCTCCAACCCCAGTGCCCCCTGACCGATTGCTGGCATCATCTGGTTTGATGAAATCCTCTGATCTATCCGTGAATCGAGCCCCAGACGCTTCAGACCCGCTGTGGCCAGGATAATCGCTTGAAGCTCGCCGGATTCCAGTTTGCGGATGCGTGTATCGACATTTCCCCTCAGCGGTACCAAGTCCAGGTCGCGGCGAAGATGGAGCAACTGGGCCTTTCTTCTCAGGCTGCTGGTGCCCACTTTCGAGCCCGGGGGAAGCCTGTCAAGGAACCGGTTGCCCTTGGAAATGAGGGCGTCGTGGGGATCTTCCCTTTGAGGGAAGATAGAAATCATGAGGGGCTCCGGAAGTTCCACAGGGACATCCTTCATGCTGTGGACAGCCACATCGACACGTTTTTCAAGGAGGGCCTCCTCGATTTCCTTCACAAAGAGACCTTTTCCACCGATCGCACTCAATGGCGAGTCCAGGAGCTTGTCGCCGGTCGTCTTGATTCTTACCAACTCCACCTGGATATGGGGGTATTTCCCCTCTATCTCTCTTTTGACCCACCGGCTCTGTGCCAGAGCCAGTTTGCTACCCCTTGTGCCTATCTTTAGAATCATTGTCATTCAGGTATCGCCAACTCTCCATCACCTATTCAGGTGCGGTTCAACAGGAACCTGGCCACTTGGAGGTCAAGGGGAGTGGTCACCTTGATATTTTCCTCCCGACCCTCAACCATCTTGACAGGGATGCCAAATCTTTCCATCAGGAGGGAATCGTCGGAGGCCTCTTCCCAATCCCTGCGGAGGGCCTCTTGGTGAGCCGCCAGGATATCCTCATATCGAAAGGCTTGAGGGGTCTGCACCAGCCATACCCCTTGCCGGTCGAGCGTCTTGACAACCATTCGATGGTTGCCGACCTCCTTTATGGTTTCATTTACCGGGAGCCCCGTTATAACCGCCCGATGGGTCCTGGTTTCATTAACGACCTTTTTGATAAGTTCCTCTCCGATCATCGGACGGACACCGTCATGGATGAGGACCAGTTCATACGCCCCGTCCGTAGCCTCAAGGCCCAGTCTGACCGAGTCTTGACGCCTTTTCCCCCCCGGCACCACTTTGGTGACCTTATCCAGTTCAAATTTCTCTACGATCTCCTTACGGCACAAATCCACATCCGCCGAAGGCACGACCAAGACAATGGCATCCACCTCGGGGCAGGATTGAAAAGGTTGAAGCGTCACAGCCAAGAGCGGTAAACCGTCAAGGTCCAGAAACTGTTTGGCCCGATCGCTTTCCATACGGGTTCCTGACCCGGCAGCGGGGATGATGGCTACTGTTTTATCAAGATGGGTATCCATTGATTTTTTGGAATTTATTGGAGGCATCACAAAACAAAAAAGCAGGCCCCAGGGGCCAGGGCTCCCAGAGACCTGCACAAGGGCGGAAGGTGGTTTAGGCTTGAGCGGCCTTCCTGGTCTGTTTCTTCAGCCGACTTAAGCGACGGCGCAGCATATCGACCCTTTTTCTGTCCTCTTTCCCCCGGGCCGCCTCCTTTTCCTGCTTGAGCTGACTAATCTTTCCCTTCAATTTCTTTTTGTCCAACGCTGCCTTGGCAGGCTTTTTTTTGTCCTCCCTGGCAGGTTCTTCGTCTTTTATCCCTTTATGCTCTTTGATAACAGCCAGTAACTCATCTTTTTTCATTGCACTGACCCCTTTAATACCTGGGATCTCCAGGGCAATTTCCTTCAAGTCTATGACCGTCATCTTCTCCAAGGGTTTTTCTTCTTGCTTTTCTTCTTTCTTGTTCTCCTCTTCCATACTTTGTCCTGTCGCTCCTTTCATTTTGCTGGAAATGGTCTACGCCCCGGTTTCCTCCCGAATCGGGTGTTCAGGGCCCCTGAATCTTGCCTCTGCGCGCTAATCCTTTTTTTTGATGAAGGGCGCCAAGAGATCGATGGGCAGCGGGAACAGCGTCGTAGAATTACTTTCTGAAGATATCTCCTTCAGGGTCTGAAGATATCTCAATTGTAAGGCTTCGGGGTGTTTCTGGATAATGCCCGCGGCTTCGGCCAGCCTGCCAGCGGCTTGGTATTCACCTTCCGCATTGATGACTTTGGCCCTCCGTTCCCTTTCTGCCTCTGCCTGTCTGGCCATGGCTCGCTGCATCTCCTGTGGGAGATCAATGTGCTTGACCTCAACCGTTGCCACCTTTATGCCCCACGGATCGGTGTGTTTGTCCAGGATACCCTGCAGTTGTGTGTTGATCTTATCCCTTTCCGCCAGGAGTTCGTCAAGTTCAACCTGTCCGCAAACGCTCCGCAAGGTTGTCTGTGCCAGTTGCGATGTGGCAAAGAGGTAATTCTCCACCTCAATGGTTGCCTTGGTAGAATCCATGACCCGGAAATAGACCACCGCGTTCACTTTTACCGAGACATTATCCCGGGTAATTACATCCTGGGACGGGACATCCATGGCCACCAGACGCAGACTCACCTTGACCATCTTATCGATGACCGGTATGAGGATAATCAACCCGGGGCCCTTTGTGTCGATGACGCGGCCAAGACGGAAAATGACACCGCGTTCATACTCCTTGAGAACTTTGATGGCTGATGCCAGGAAAAGCACGATCAGCACGATTGCCAGAATATAGAACATCTTGTACCCCCTTGTCTAAGTTTCCTGATTACCGGTCTTCCTTATCTCCAACATCAAACCTTCCACCCCCGTAACCACCACTTTCTCTCCTGGCTCAATCCTTTCCCTTGCCTTTGCCCGCCAATATTCACCGTGAACAAAGATCAGACCTTCAGGATCGATCAGCTCTCTTACGACACCCGATTCCCCCAAGAGTCCATCCGTTCCCAGCCTGGGCTTTGTGCGAAAGGCCCTGAATGCCAGTCCCGCGACAACAACAAAAAACCCCCCCACCAGGAGGATGGTCGGCAGCATTAGTTCTAGAGAAACTCCCACATCCTCAAACAGCATAATAGATCCCAGGGTCAGGGAAACCAAACCGCCGATGGAGAGAATACCATAGCTGGCCACTTTGACCTCGGCGATAAAGAATATGATGGCCAGGGCAATCAATATTAGACCAGCATAGTTGACAGGGAGGGTCTGAAAGGAAAAAAAGGCGAGAACGAGAGATATGCCCCCAATTACACCTGGAAAGATTGCCCCTGGGTGGGAGAGTTCAAAGTACAGCCCGGCAAGCCCGATCATCATCAAGATATAGGCGATGTTTGGATCGCTTATGACCTTTAGTACCTTGTCCCTGAATCCGGGTCGGTAATGCTTTTTTTTGAGTTCGGCGGTTTTGAGGGTGATTTTACCCGCCGGCAAGCTGACCACCTTTCCGTCCAGGCTTTCCAGGAGCTGGTCTATGTCTTTTGCCACCAAATCAACCACATTCTTCTCCACCGCCTCATTTGCGGTTATGGAGACACTCTCGCGGATCGCCTTCTCCACCCACTCGCCGTTTCGACCCTTGTCTTCCGCAATCCCCCTGGCATATGCGGCCATGTCATTCACTACCTTTTTTGACATGGTCTTTCCAATGTCCTTGCCCCCTGCTGTCACTGGGTGGGCAGCCCCGATGTTCGTGCCCGGTGCCATGGCCGCAATATGAC
>JABMQV010000119.1 GCA_013203065.1 Desulfobacteraceae bacterium
CAAAAGGAGCGGAGACCCAAGACGTGGCCGTGATCGGTGATGGTAACGCTGCCCTTGAAGTGGCGCGCGCCCTAAAGCGCCTGGGCGACCATGTCACCATACTATCCTGGTTCCCGAAAGGCCTCATTCCTGCCGATAAGGAAGAGATTGGGGGTGCCCTGGAGGAGGGTATCTTGCTCAGGGATCAGACCCAGGTGGTTCAATTTTCGGGTAAAAACGGGAGGCTGCACCTCCTTCGATGCAAACCCACCCGCCCTGGTGAACCTGATGAGCAGGGGATCCCATGGCCGGTCATTGTGCCTGACAGCAAGGCGTTTGATCTTGAGTTTGACCGGGCCATTGTGGCCATAGGCCAGGTGGGGCCATTTTATGGTGAAGATCCCGATGGATCGAAAACGGACACACCGGAAGCCCTTTCTACCACTCAACCGGGATTTGTGGAAGTGGATGAATCCTTTGCAACGACCATCCAAGGTGTTTTTGCGGCAGGCGACGCCGTCACGGGGCCTACCTCTGTGGTGGAGGCAATGGCTACCGGTCGTTCTGTTACCCATTCCGTTCACAGGTACCTCAGTGGTGAAGTAGCAGAAACAAACAGGACATCAAGGCCCGAAGGGAAGGATTTCATCGAGATTCCGCCGGATATCCCCTCTCTCGCGCGACCAACCATGCCGGAAAAACAGCCCGCGGCCCGGAGAGACAATTTCTCAGAAGTGGCATTAGGTCTGAGCGAAACCCAGGTGCTTTCCGAGACAGAGCGCTGCCTCCAATGCGGGGTCTGTTCAGAATGCCTCATCTGTACGGAAGTCTGCAGCCAAGTGGGGGCCATAGACCACCAGGAACAACTGGAAGAGACCGTGGAACACGCAGGCGTAGTGATAATAGCGGATCCTGCGTCGGCGCCCCGCGTGAAAGGGGAAGATGTGGTCAGGGCTTACGGGCCAAAGGCTGCCAGGCCGGATGTCCATGCAATGATCACACGTGGTTTTGCAGCGGCTGCCAAGGCCATGATTTTGCTGGAGGGGACCTCGCAGCGGCCTCGGGGGCGAGGGGTCTCCTTCCTCCCCCCCGACCGAGAGCTCTCACCAGAGATACGCACCGGGGTGTTTGTATGCCGGTGTAATGATGCCCTGGGTTGGCTTGATGAGATGGATCATTATGTGAATCGTCTGACAGAGAACCCGGACATCGTGCATGCCGAGGTTATGCAATCCGCATGTGTCCCGGAGGGCTCTTCAGATATCCTGAGGGCCATTCGGGAGAAGGGCATTACCCGTATAGCCCTTGCCTCCTGTGTGTGCTGTCCCCTCGATTTTGTGTGCAGCGCATGCACGGATCAGCGTAGCCGTCTGAAAGACGCCCTATTCAGGGGTACAGGCGTGAGCCGTTCCATGGTGGAAACCTGCAACTTGAGGGGCGAGGTGCTCCCATTTCTCAAAAATGATGCATCCGTGGCCCTGGACCGTTTTGCCGGCCTCATTGAAAGGTCTATTTACCGGGCCAAGAGGCTGAGGCCCCTTCCCGCCCCCGCAAGGAACTACAACTTTACCACGGCCGTGATCGGCGAGTCAGAAGCCGCTTTAAACAGCGCAAAGACTCTTGCCGATGCCGGACTTGAAGTATTTATGTTTGGAACTCCTGACAGACCGCTCTCCATCAAACTGGCCCATCCCAATATCCATCACTTTGAAGACTCCGAGGTCGAGGGGCTGAGCGGAACATTGGGCGACTTTCAGATCTTTATGAAATTAGGTGGATTTGCCCAGGTCCTTCAAGTTGGCGCCGTCATCCTTGGAGAGAAGTCAAGGCATCTTATTCCCTATATCCCCCAGGAGGGTCTCCCCAGCCGCAAGGTGGCCTCTTCAATGCAAAGGAACGGCGTTTCGGGCACGCCCTATCTCTATCCTGGGGCCACGTCCATTGCCGGGCTTTTCCTGGCCAACCCACTCGGCATTCATGTCTCCGAGAGGAAGAAAGGGGCAGCGGCCGCTGTCATGGCCGCATCCGTCATGCCTCGAGGCCCCAGACAAAGCAAGGGATATACGGTGGTGGTGGATGAAATTCGGTGCCGAGGCTGCGGGCGATGTATGGAGGCCTGCCCCTACGGGGCTGTTACCTTCCTCATGAATTCCGTGGGCGGCTGGTATGCTTCGGTGGATGAGGCATTGTGCAAGGGATGCGGTAACTGTATTTCTGTCTGCCCCTCAAACGCTGCGGACAGCCCCTACCGAGACCAAGTCTATCTTGAAAAACTGTTGGAAGATTGGTGGATTTGGGGAGAAGGGGGCTCGAAAGTTTCATGAAAAACGGTCATGAAGATACGACGGATTTTTCTATTATCCTCTTTTTGTGCAACTGGGGGCCGCACGCAGCCTTTCAGGACCTTCAGGACAGCGCAACCCAAATTCCCTCAGAAATCAAAATGGTTCGAATCCCCTGCTCGGGGCGAATAAGTAAGGCCCTCCTCTTCAAACCCTTTGAAATGGGTGCGGACGGGGTAACCCTGGTAGGGTGCAAAACGGGTACCTGTCGATACGGCAC
>JABMQV010000850.1 GCA_013203065.1 Desulfobacteraceae bacterium
GGCCTGCCCGGCAGTGAAATATGCCTACGGCGATATCGTTCAAATCTTTACAAATGAATGCCCCGGATGCGGCTTTAAAGGGAAACGTGCCAAGATCATAGGGAGAGCGGATGATATGCTTATCGTGAAAGGGGTTAATGTCTATCCTGCCGCCATTAAAGATGTCGTAGCCGGTTTTGTGCCCGATGTTACAGGGGAAATGAGGATTGTTTTAGATGCCCCACTCCCAAGGGTCGTTCCCCCACTGAAACTGAAGATTGAGCATGGAAGAGAGATTGGCTCTTCAGATTTGACGGGCCTTGACAAAAGGATAACCACTGCCCTCCACGACCAAATAAAGATACGGCCGGAAATCCAATTTGTTGTCCCGGGAACATTGCCGAAAGAGACAAGAAAGACGCCCGTCTTTGAAAAAACATATAAAGATGGATGACACCGGGATCCTGTTTGCAGGGTTCAGTATGACGGATCTCCATCCTGAATGCTGGCCTGAGGCCTGCGACCTCTCAACAATTTGAAACTCTCTAAAAGGAGGATGATAACAATGCAGGTAAAGCGGTAATCTGCTCTTGACTCATACCAACAATCACAAAAAAATTAAGAGCCTATGCCCCTTATACTCTCATGAGGCGAAGGAGCATTAGTATACTTAGTAGGATGTCCCTCACCGCATTTATTTTACTTGTCAAAGCGCTCATCATAGGCCTGTCTGTGATGACCGACGGGGGCAAAAGAAAAGAGGAAAGCAAACACCAGATATTCAAGAGGAGATCGCAATGGCAGACAATCTGTTTGCAGATGGGTGTGCATTTATTGATGAAGAGTATATTCCAATCGCCGAGGCGCGCATTCCGATCATTGACACGGGCTTCCTGCGGTCGGACGTAACCTACGATGTCGTGGCAGTTTGGAACGGTAAATTCTTTCGGCTCGAAGACCATCTCAATCGTTTTGAAAAGGGATGGAATCGCTTACGAATGAAACCGAACGTTGGCAAAGATGAAATACGGGGAATACTATTTGAATGCGTCCGCCGGTCTGGCATCCGAAACGCCTACGTTGAAATGATCATGTCGCGGGGAATCGATGAACATGGTTCCCGTGATCCTAGACGTTTCAGTAACAAATTCTATGCTTACGCCATTCCCTATATATGGATCGTCAAACCGGAAGACCAAGAACTTGGTATACACTTAGTCATTGCTGAAAAGGCTATTCGGATCCCGGCCACTGCAGTCGACCCGACAATTAAGAATTTCCATTGGGGAGACTTAACAAGAGGACTTTATGAAGCATATGACCGAGGTGGTTATACGGCTGTGCTGCCGGACTCTGATGGCCACATCACCGAAGGTCCAGGCTTCAATGTTTTCGTTTACCATGAAGGTACGCTTATTACACCAGCTAGTGGTGTGCTTGAGGGTATCACACGCCGAACCGTTCTTGAGTTGGCTGAGATGCTAGGTATTCCAGCCAGGCTCAGCGAGTTTGGCGCTGATGTTCTAAAAGAAGCCAACGAGGTCTTTATTACCAGTACGGCGGGCGGAATTATGCCTGTTGGCAAGATCAATGGTAAAACGATTGGAACTGGAAAACCAGGTAAGATCACAACCCTGATTCGTAAGCGTTACTGGGACGCCCACGATGAGAACCGGTGGACTACTCCCGTAGATTATATTTAAGGATTTTGAGTAAAGGGCACAGAGCGATTAGGTAGTCAGACAACAGGAACAGGGGTCACGTCCTGACTTGTTAATGCAGATCAATAGATAGGAGAAGAAGTTATGAAATATTTGGGCAGGATGGTCAATGAAAGGGGTATTATATTCGTAGCGTTTCTCATATTTGGTTCACCTACTTTTCAATGCTTGGCTGGTTCGGAGACAGGATATAAATCGAAATATATAGGTCAAGAAAAAAGGGAAATTAAGAGCTTGTCTTTTCGGGATATTGAAGAGCTTAGGGCGGGTGATGGGTGGGGGCTTGCGAAAGCAGCGGAATTAAACGGTCTTCCAGGCCCAAAACATATATTGGAAATGAGACAGGAAATAGGCCTTACATCCCATCAAGAAAATCGAATAAAGCAGGTATACAAACAAATGAAAAAGCAGGCTGTCGGGTTGGGGAACGAATTAATTGAGCTTGAGAGGGAGTTAAACCATCATTTTGCCACTGGAACTATTGATGAAAAGAAACTGAAAGATCTACTTGATAGAATAGCCGATACTTACAAGGAGCTACGGTTTGTTCATTTATCAGCCCATCTAAAAACCCCGGATATCCTCAGCCAATCTCAAATCAAAGAGTACAATAAATTGCGTGGTTATACGTCGGATGATCCATGTGAAAATGTTCCGAAAGGGCACAATGCTGAGATGTGGAAAAGACACCATAACTGTCCCTAAAGCTGATAGTAGTTTAGTTGAAAAATTTATGATTTTATTGAATAGCCCCTTTTTTCCATAAATTCTGGGTATGGTGAAAGCCTTTTGGCTTCCTGCCTCTCTTTCAAATTAGGAAAATTTAGGGTTGCGTCAACGAAAGGACGAACTGTCTATACCTGCGTCCAGATGTTGGGAGATTTATTTTCCAAGCACCCGGTCTGCATCCCGGGCCAGGGCTTCGATGTCTTGAGGTGAAGGCCGGAAGTGAGGACCGGCAGCCGGGTCTGCCGCGACGCGAATAAAGTAGGAACCCCGGTGGAACACGCAGCGGGATTTGCTTTTCCAGGCGCCCTCCCCTATCCCTTTAAGGGCCTCTCCCGGGGGCCTTGCGTAAACCCTGAAAATCGACCCTGCCCCCTTTTGAGATCCCATGTCATAGACCTCCATTACCA
>JABMQV010000851.1 GCA_013203065.1 Desulfobacteraceae bacterium
ACAAAATACTGTTCAGAGCACTACCTTGCTTTTTACAGGCATCAGTATGGGCTTGACTATACCACCTTGCGCTATGCCAATATCTATGGGCCGCGCCAGGTACGGCATGGAGAGGCTGGCGTAATTGCCATCTTTATGGATAATCTTTTGAAAGGGGTCCGTTCAACCCTAAATCATTTCGAGGATGATGAGGAAGGGATGGTCCGCGATTATTGCTATGTTGGGGATGTTGTGAAAGCGAATCTCAATGCCGTTGAGAGGGGGGATGGGGATTTTTTTAATATAGGGACCGGTCAGGGGACAAAGACTTTGACTTTATATAAGATGATCTTTGAGGCCTTTAGGGTTGTAAAGCCAGAGGTATCAATGGGGTTGGGTATACCAATGAAGCAGCTTGCGCGTCCCGGTGATTTGACAAAAAGTTGCCTTGTTGCCAAGAAGGCGGGGGGTGCCCTGGGGTGGACTCCCGAGATCGATTTGGAGGAAGGAATTGGTAAGACCTTAAAATGGCGCCTTGAGCATCCTGTATAGGGCTTAGGCTGTTTTTTTCGATGCTCCCTCTTGACATTTGATATCGCGATATTAGTTTTCATGAGATTAGTTCTTTCTGACTGAAGGGTGACAGATGTTTCCGGAACCATTGGAATAACAAACCGCTTTTTGGAGCGACAGCGGTGCGCTTTCTTGAAAGATATGGCCCTTTCATCTAGCCCTTTGATTGGCCCGCGATCCGCGCTTTGAATCATACGATGATCAAGGCAAGTTGTATGGCTATTATTTAGGTAAAGGGAAGGTGATTCTGCTAATCCAAAGGAGGTGAGGCTGGAGCCTTTTGGAAGAGAAGAGATGCTGTTTGCCCTAAAATCATTCATAATTGGGAGGAGAAACTGAAGATGAAAGTAAAACCACTGAAGATGAAAGTAAAACCATTACATGATCGTGTGATTGTAAAGAGAGTGGAAGAGGAGGAGAAGACAAAGGGCGGCATTATCATCCCGGATACGGCAAAGGAAAAACCCGTAGAGGGAAAAATAGTGGCAGTTGGCGATGGTAAGGTTCAGGAGGATGGCACAAAAACGCCCCTCGAAGTCAAGGCAGGGGACCGTGTCTTGTTTGGAAAGTATGCTGGGACCGAAATCCAGATTGATGGTGAAGAACACCTCATCATGAAGGAAGATGACATCATTGCCATCCTTTTGTAGGCCCTGTTATATGGTTTTGAGCCGACCAAAATTTTAGAGAATCGTAAGGAGGAGATTTAACATGGCGAAAGAGATCAAATACGACGTAAGGGCTAGGGAAGCAACCCTCCGGGGAATTGACACCCTTGCCAATGCCGTCAAGGTGACACTGGGACCGAAGGGCAGGAACGTCATATTGGACAAGTCCTTTGGCGCTCCCACTATTACCAAAGATGGTGTTACCGTTGCTAAGGAAATTGAACTGGAAGATAAATTTGAAAATATGGGCGCACAGATGGTTAAGGAAGTGGCGTCCAAGACCTCAGACGTAGCCGGAGACGGTACCACGACAGCCACGCTTCTGGCGCAGGCGATTTACAGGGAAGGGTCCAAGCTGGTCGCAGCCGGCGTGAACCCCATGGCCATCAAGAGGGGAATCGAAGCGGCCGTAGATGCCACGGTGCGCGAACTCGAAAAACTTTCTAAACCCACAAAGGATCAGGCGGAGATTGCCCAGGTAGGAACCATATCGGCCAACAATGACGCTACCATCGGGAACATTATTGGCGAGGCAATGAACAAGGTTGGTAAAGAAGGCGTCATAACGGTAGAAGAGGCCAAGAGCATGGACACCACCCTCGAAGTGGTGGAAGGAATGCAGTTTGACAGGGGCTATCTGTCTCCCTATTTCGTGACCGATGCTGAAAAAATGGAAGTCAGCCTGACAGAGCCCTATATCCTGCTCAACGAGAAAAAGATCAGCAACATGAAGGACATGATCCCTCTCCTGGAACAGATTGCCAAGATGGGAAAACCCTTGGTGATTGTTGCGGAAGACGTGGAAGGAGAGGCACTGGCCACTCTGGTCGTCAACAAATTGAGAGGAACCTTACAGGTGGCAGCGGTCAAGGCGCCCGGTTTTGGCGATCGAAGAAAGGCCATGTTGGAAGACATCGGCATGTTGACCGGTGGACGGGTGATCTCTGAGGACCTGGGACTGAAACTGGAAAATGTGACGGTGAATGATCTGGGAACAGCCAAGACCATCCATATGGATAAAGATAATACCACCATCATCGACGGCGGTGGGGCTCGTGCCGATCTTGAGGGCAGGGTCAAGCAGATCAGGGCACAGATTGATGAGACCACCTCTGATTATGATCGCGAGAAACTCCAGGAAAGGCTGGCCAAACTTATCGGTGGCGTGGCCGTGATAAATGTTGGCGCAGCCACGGAGATTGAAATGAAGGAGAAAAAGGCCAGGGTAGAGGACGCCCTGAATGCCACCAGAGCCGCTGTGGAAGAAGGGATTGTGCCAGGGGGCGGTGTTGCCTTTGTGAGAGCCATCCCGGTCATTGCCAAGCTGGAACTCGAAGGCGAACAACAGACCGGCGTCAATCTCGTCATGAGGGCGCTGGAAGAACCCATTCGCCAGATTGCTAACAATGCGGGCGCCGAGGGTTCTGTGGTGGTTGAAAAGGTGAAAAATGGAAAAGGCGCCTTTGGTTATAACGCTGAGACAGGCGACTATGAAGATTTGATGAAGGCAGGCATTATTGATCCCACAAAGGTCACCAGGTTTGCCTTACAGAATGCGTCGTCGGTCGCATCGCTCCTGTTGACCACCGCGGCCATGGTTGCCGAAAAACCGGAAAAAAATTCTGATATGCCTGCAATGCCACCTGGCGGCGGCATGGGCGGCATGGGCGGCATGGGCGGTATGGGCGGCATGATGTAAGCGCCTTTCCAAGGTTACGGGAAACCTTACGCGTTGCCCGTTCCCTTAGCCATTCAAAGGGATTGTATCCTGGCGAGAGCAGTTTTGTCTCGGGGAACAATCCCTTTTTTTGTGAATCTATCCCC
>JABMQV010000852.1 GCA_013203065.1 Desulfobacteraceae bacterium
CGGAAAAGGAGGACCAATGAAGCCCGATAACCTGAAGGTCAAAATACTTGGAATAGTGGGAACACCCATAAAGGATGGCAATTGCCAATATCTGCTGGAACAGGCCCTCCAGGTCGCGGAATCAGTAGGCAGGGTAAGCACCGAGCTTGTCCATCTCAAGGACTATCGGATTGAATACTGCGTGGGGTGTGAAAAGTGTTTGCGCAAGGTGCACAAGGTACAAAAAGAGGTAGGGTTTGATGTGATACCCGTGCCAATAAAGGGATACAACTGCAGCATAAAAGACGATATGGAAATACTCCATGAAAAGATGCTGGATGCCGACGGGATAATTCTTGCTGCACCCGTCTATATTGCAACAATTCCAGGCCAGGTGAAGACTTTTATCGACCGCTGCCGAACGTTTGTGCATGATTTCAGACTCCGTGGAAAAGTAGCTGCTCCTTTGACTGTGGGTTTTTTCAGAAACGCCGGGGAAGATACGGCTTTGCAAGTCATGGCTCTTTCTCTTCTTGCAATTGGGCTCACGGTTGTTAGTTTTGGTGCTTCAGCGGTATCAACCAAGGAAGGACTGGGTATACCGATCCGGGAAACAAGGTTTGCGGTAAAAGAGGACCTGGCCGGGATGGTTGCCATGCAATCGGCCGCAAGCCAGGTCGCACAGGCTGCCCTGCAGATGAAGGCGGGCAGACTCTCCTTGGACGAAGATGGTATCCAATTGAAATCCACGGGATGGGCATTAGTTCCTGGTAAATAGCTGAATCAATACAAAGCGATCAGAGTTGGACATGGTGTCACCACCTACAATGAACCACGCGCCTTTCCATAGTCTGCACGCTATGGACTTGGGGACATCCGGAAATAAATAAAAAATCAGAAAACAAAAAAGTTGGTTACTTTTTTACGGATGTCCCCCAATTTACCAATTTATATGATAATCCTTATTTCTATTTGCCGTTTGGTTCGGTGACTTATCAACGAAGGAGGGCAACTATGACACTGCGAAAAACAACATCACATGAAACGAAGGCTGTGCGGCGGTTATTCCGAAAACAACACGCTTTGTGGATAACGGCATTGCTTTTCGTCGGCATGTTTGGTCTGGGTCTTGGCCATGCATATGCTGAAACAACCGTTGATTCAAAATCCATGAACGAACGTCATGAAGTTTGCGGCGGCTGGGTTCCTCTGGTGAAACAACAAGTTGACCAAGGTCTGAATACGGCTGCGGTCAAAGCCCCCCCGGCTGCAATATCTTCCAATATCACTGTATGGGTTGCCAAAAAAATAATTACCATGGACGGTCAAATCCCATACGCAACCCATGTGGCAGTTAAAGATGGAAAAATATATGAAACAGGTGACTGGGAAACGGTCTCCGGACGCATAAAGGATCAACCTTACACAGTAGAGAACCGCTTCGCCGATAAAATCATCATGCCTGGATTTATCGAGGCGCACATGCATGCGTTGCCTGCCGGATTGTTATGGCTTAACACATATGTGGGGTCGTTTGATCGGATCAACCCTGATGGGAGTCCGGGAAAAGGGGCCAAAACTTTTCAGGGTGTACTAAATAAACTCAAAACGGTTGCGGAACAGCAGAAAGACGAAAAATGGATTGTGGCATGGGGATACGATCCATCCACCTTTGAGAATCGGAAACTTACGGTGGGAGATCTGGACCCGATCACCGGTGACAAACCAACGATGGTTATCGATGCCAGCATGCATATCGTCTATGTCAACAGTGCGGCCTTGAAGAAAGCCGGCATTGACAGCAGTACGGATATGGAGGGCGTGTACAAGGATAAAAAAGGGCAGCCCACCGGCGAATTAGCGGAGATGAAAGCGCTTGGCAAGGTAATGGCAAAGCTCCCGAAAGTCACAATCGAAGTGATGTCGAAAGCCTATCAACTAACGGGTCGGCTGGCGAACCGAGTGGGGCTTACGACCATGACCGACCTGGCGTTCGGCATGATACCCGGCAGTTATGAGGCAACCGTCGCCACGGTTTCGGCCCCTGATTTTCCAGTAAGGCTATCCCTTTTCCCCTTGATTGACCTTGTTGCCAGCCCGGCCATCCAGCAAAAGGGAGGCGCAGAGTTCATTCGTCAGATTATGGATAAGAACGGGGAGCGTTTGCGTGTTGCGGGGGTTAAATTCATTGTGGATGGCTCCCCGCAGGGGAGAACAGCGCTTCTTAACTGGCCCTATTACTATGATGGGTCGCCCAACGGCTTGCCTAACATTCAGCCGCGGGCAATGCTTGATGAGCTCATTTCGTTGTTTAAGGCCAAGGTCCCGGCGGCCATTCATGTGAATGGAGATGCCTCGCTGCAGGAAGCTATTCAGGCGCTTGGGGATGCACTGGCGAAACAACCCTGGCCCGATCATCGTACTATTTTTGAGCATGCTCCCCTGACCAGTGATGAACAGATGGTTGCCATAATGAACCTGAACGCCTCAGCGAATTTTTTCATCAATCATGTCTATTACTATGGCGATGAGTGGTACACGGGAATCATTGGACCCAGCCGGGCCAAAACAATCAGTCCGTTACGTTCTGCCGTTCGGCGCGGTATGCGCTTTTCGGTCCACTCCGACAACCCGGTGACACCCGTCAACCCCCTGTTTGCGGTATGGATTGCCGTGAACAGAAGAACCTCAGGCGGCCGCTTGCTTGGCGCGGAAGAACGGATTGATGTCGAAGATGCCT
The DNA here is from genome assembly GCA_013203065.1 of Desulfobacteraceae bacterium. Next base: position 2,720 of record JABMQV010000852.1, read on the forward strand.
TACGGGCTGTCACAATCGATGCCGCATGGGTCCTTGGAGAAGATCATCTGAAAGGCTCCATATCCAATGGAAAGTTCGCTGATTTTGTAGTCCTTTCGGAAGATCCGCTGTCCGTTGAAGCGGATCGGATAAGAGAGATTGAAGTGCTTGCAACCGTCCTTGGCGGGCGGCTCCACGAAGTGCCCGCCCCGGAGGAATATCCGTGAGGAAAGGGGGACGACCTTAAATAGTTAACTAATTTGACATAAAATATATTTGAGGAATGGAAGACGGGGCTAAGTAAGTCAATAAAACAACGGGAAAAGGAATAGGGGTCAAATCTGCTCTTGAC
>JABMQV010000853.1 GCA_013203065.1 Desulfobacteraceae bacterium
GAAGATGAATGTGAAGCCCCACTGATTTGCCTCCCGCCTCAGCAGCCCCTCGATTGGCCGCCTCCATTACACCGGGGCCTCCGCCTGAAATCACGTTAAAGCCGCTTTCAACCAGCAGGCGGGCAACCTCGACCGTGGTCTGGTAAGTTGGACTCTTTGGATTGACCCGCGATGAACCGAAGATACTCACAGCCGGGTAGACTTCCGGGAGGGTTTCAAAGCCCTCAACGAACTCTGCCATGATATGGAACATCCTCCACGAATCATTTAGGGTGAGATCGTCTACTAGATATTGTTTTTCATACATACCTCTGTATCCTTTCTTTTGATTTAGGTGATGGGGTTAGGAAAAAAGCATTGATTTTTGCACGTTTATTGTTTAGCTTTCGGGCAAAATGTGGTGAAATCATAAAGTTACAATTGAATGGTGTCAAGGGATAGGGGGCTCGTTAAATCAGTCAGGGCGATGAAATTTAAGATTATTACCAAAGATAACTTTTTTCGAGATTGGAAATCCCAAGACAGACCATGGCAGGAAGATTATCTGGCCATGTATTCCAGTCTGTGGCCCGGCATTACCACGGATCCTGACCTGATGATGATCCCCATTGATGACCACTTGGTCCATAGGGGTGATGGCGTGTTCGATGTCATGCGTTGTGTAACTGGCAAAATATACCAGATGGAGGGACATCTTGAACGCCTCAACCGGTCGGCCAGGGCCATTTCACTTGGTTTTACCCCTGGCCGCGAAGATATCAGAGAGGTAATCAAGCGCCTGGTCCTGGTTGGCGGCGAAAAGGACTGCCTGATTAGGGTCGTTATATCAAGGGGCCCAGGCAGCTTCAATGCAAACCCTTACGACTGCCCTTCAAGCCAACTCTACATCAACGTGATCCGTTTCAGGAGTTTGCCGGATAAATATTACAAAGAAGGGGTGTCCGTTATTACCAGTAAGACGCCCATAAAGAGATCCTTTTTCGCCACTATAAAATCGTGTAACTATCTTCCCAACGTACTCATGAAGATGGAGGCTATTGATGCTGGCGCCAAGTATTCGTTGGCCCTTGACAAAGATGGCTTCCTTGCAGAGGGTTCTACGGAAAATGTTGGTGTGGTAACTGACGATGGGGTTCTGAAATTTCCGGGGTTTGAAAGGACCTTGTCTGGCATAACCGCAAAACGCGTCTTTGAGTTGGCGGATGAGCTGGTAAAGGAAAAAAAGGTCAACGGTGTTAAACATGCCAGGATAACCCTTGAAGAAGCATACCGTGCCAAGGAGGTAGTTCTCACCGGGACGTCCATGAACATCCTTCCCGTTGTCAGCTATGACGGCAGGATCATCGGCCACGGTTCCCCGGGTCCGGTGTATTCTGAACTGGCCTCGCTTTTACGGAAGGATATGACTGGGAATCAGGAGATACTGACCGAAATTGACTGGTAACCGGGTTCAAGTTTCCAGGTGTCAGGTATGCTGTAAATGACACATCGAGGGATCCAATGGCCAAGGTTAGAACCAATTTCCGATTAAAACAATTTATCGAATAAGGCTTCAACAAGGAGGTCATGATGGAGCGTGTAGCGAGAGTCTCGGAGATCATAGGTGCTTCACCTACCAGTTTTGATGATGCCATCAAGGTCGGCTTTGAGAGGGCAAACCGCACATTGAGAGGAATTACGGGGCTGAGGATCCTTGAACAAAGGGTTTCCGTCGAAGATGGGGAGATCAAGGAATACCGTGTAAGGATGGAGATCATCTTTGTGCTTGAAGCCTAACGAGGGCTTCTATCTCCAAACCTTGACCTCATGTCCCAAAAGGTGATAGATATGAGCCACCTTGGCAAAGGAAAGGAAATGGTCTCATGGTGTTTGGGAAAGATTGGAGATAGGAAAGAGAGCCAATTCATGGAAGAAGAAAAGAAGGATGAGGGCGTCAAACGAGATGCCTACGAAGATTTCTTGACTGACGTAAGCAGCCAGTTTGCCAGAGGAGAACAAGAAAGGGAATTTATGGACAGCATTGGCCATGAATCCATCCAAGACGATATTCAGGTCAATGTTGGTGAGCGTGTGAGGGTGGTCAGGGAAAGCCGCGGCCTAAGCCTTCAGGACATTTCCCAGAGGAGCGATATTGATGTCTCCCTGTTGGAGCAGATTGAGGACGGGACGGTGGCCCCTCCCTTGGGCGTGGTGATAAAGTTGGCAAAGGCCTTAGAAATGAAAATGGGTTATTTTATCTCCGGGGAGGAGAATAGGCCCTTTACGATTGTTCGAAGGGATGATAGGAGGGTTGTTTCCCGATACGACTCTAAGAAGGGGAAGCATTATGGTTACGAATTTGAATCACTGGCTCCCCATAAAAAAGACAGGCATATGGAGCCGTTTCTAGTTACGCTTGAACCCTCGGATACAGAGGAGGAAAGATCCACACACGATGGACAGGAATTTATTTATGTGCTGGCCGGGGAAATGGAGGTTCGTCTGGGAGAAGAGAACCATGTCCTTGAACCCGGAGATGCCATCTATTACGATTCAACGATTCCTCATTTGGTAAGATGTCACGGCCAGAGGGAGACAAAGATCCTGGCAGTCCTTTATGCAGAGAGGTGATATGCTGTTGAGCATTCGAAAATTTTCCGGAATTGGAAAACGATTTTTTTTTGGAATTTAAATAACGAAGTTTTGTGGTCCCGCTGATATGGGCGGGCCACAATTTAGGTTTTTGAAGGAGGCAAGGAATAGGGATGATAGTGTTTGACATGGAGTGTTCCCAGGGGCATGTGTTTGAAGGGTGGTTCGACAACTCGGAGGCCTTTGAAGAGCAGAACGCCAGTGGCCTGGTGAGTTGCCCCTACTGTGACGATTCCAATATCAGAAAAGTTATTTCGCCGGTGGCTGTAAAGAAATCGAGTCAAGACATCCAACCGGCACCTGAGAGTGTCGACTACCAGAGACTTGCAAAGGAAGTCGTAGATTACATCACGAAGAACTCCGAGGATGTGGGGGCCCAGTTCGCAGCAGAGGCCCTCAAGATTCATTACGGGGTGGAGGAAAAACGAAACATCCGGGGATTAGCTACCCAAGAAGAGGAGAAGACCTTGAAAGAGGAAGGGGTGGAGTTTTTTAAGATCCCAATGCCAAAGATCGAAGAGGAGAAGAAGAATTAGTAGATCGCATAAGACTCAAACCAACAAGGAACCGGGCTTGTGAATTGCCGGCAGGAAAGGAGGTAAAGGGAGTCATGAGTGCTGATAGTCACTTGAAAGACAAGGTTATTTTGGTGGTGGATGACGAACCCGATGTCCTGGAGACCGTGGAGGAAGAGCTGGACATGTGCCTCATGCACAAGGCGGCCGATTATGACACTGCGCTTCAGTACCTC
>JABMQV010000854.1 GCA_013203065.1 Desulfobacteraceae bacterium
AAGGGCATACCGGCTGATCTCCTTGAGGCGGTCGCATACAAAGGAAAAGGGTTTATTGAGAGGACGGTTCTTCAGCTTATAGATGAGTTGTATCCCTTTTTTGTTATAAAGGTCGCATCCTATCCCGTAGAAAGAATCGGTGGGGTAAGCGATGAGGCCTCCGTTCTCGAGGACATCACTGACGCGCCGGATAAGCCGCTGTTGAGGGTTATCCGGGTTTATGGAAACGAGTAAGGTCTTTTTGGGTCTAGACATATGGGTCTAAATTCGCTACTGGCGCTTTATTCTGTCTTGTTAGGTTTGGCCTTTGGTAGCTTTATCAATGTCTGCGTTTATCGTATTCCCCTCAAGAAATCAATCATTAAACCACCCTCTGCCTGCCCAAAGTGCCGCCAAAGGATAAAATTCTATTATAATATTCCTCTCATAAGCTACCTCATCCTGAGGGGCAGATGCAGGTATTGCCGTGGCTATATCTCATGGGAGTATCCCCTTGTGGAGGCCGTTACGGGGTTTTTGAGCCTGGCCCTTTTTATCAGATACGGACTGAGCCTTCAATTTCTTTTTTTTCTCCTGTTTGCCGGAACACTTGTGATGATCAGTTTTATTGATCTTCATCACAGGATCATACCTGATGTCCTCTCATTGCCCGGGATCCCCGCGGGGTGGGCCTACTCTCTTTTTGCCGGTCACGTATCCTGGCTCGACTCCCTGATCGGGTCCATCGCAGGTGGCGGGGCCCTTTTTCTCGTGGCCTTTGTCTATCAACGCCTCACCGGAAGGGAGGGGATGGGTGGCGGGGACATAAAGCTATTGGCTATGATTGGCGCATGGATGGGGTGGAGGGCATTGCCCTTTATTGTACTCATATCGTCCTTGACAGGTGCAGTTGTCGGTTGCCTGTTTATCCTGATGGCCGGCAAGGGGTATAAATTCAAGATACCATTTGGACCGTTTCTCTCCCTCGGGGCCCTCGTGTATCTATTTTTTGGCCTTAGACTTACAAACTGGTATTTTCGTCTACTCCATTAGTGAGGCCTCAATTTGAGATTTCCGTTTTTTAGCTTGAGAACAGGGATTCTGGCATATCTGGGCTTCTTGATTGTGGTTGCCATGCTCCTTGTCAATGCGGTTATGGTAAAATTCGAGGAAAGAGAACTGGTGGAGGCCAAGCTTCAAACAGGGCGCCTGCTCTCACATAGTCTGGTCCGCCAGGTGGCTAATGAAATCGGCCACGCGCAAAAAGGATGGGACAGGGTTTTTTCAAGGCGTGCTTTTCAGGAGGAACTGAGGCAATTGATTCAGGTAGGGGGATTTCCAGAAGCCCTGATAGTGGGCACAGGAGGGGACAAGGTCTATGGCACAGGGTCGTGGGCCTCCAGCTCCCATGAGCCGACGGCTCGGGGAGACGCGGAAAAGGATGCCCTTGTTCTCTCAGCCAAGGCACTCCAACTGAAGAAGTGGGTGTTTGATTTTTACGGGAGCACCTGGGGCGTGATCTGGCCTGCCCATGAGCGGCTGATGATATCGTCCCCCCTGTTTGTGGAGGGGCGTTTGATGGGTGCCATTACCATAGGCGTACATCTCGAATCTCTGTATGGGATGCTCAGGGAGTCGGAAAAGACCATCCTGATCTTCATCGTCCTGAACACACTGATCCTTGTCCTCTTTGGTGTCTATCTTCTCTCCCGCACGGTGGTCAAGCCGATCCACAAGCTTCTGCAAATTACGGATCAATTCGAGGGTGGAGAGCCATTTCCATCCTTTGGAGATTCACCCCGGAATGAGATCGGGCAGCTGTTTCGTTCGCTCAATATGATGCTAAGACGTCTTGAAGAGAACAAAAAAGAGTTGAGGACCCACATTTCGTCCTTGGAGAAGGCCAACCGGGAGATCAAGAAGGCACAGGAGGAAATTATCAGGTCTGAAAAGGCGGCTTCGGTGGGGCGTCTGGCAACCGGGGTGGCCCATGAGATGGGTAATCCGATCGGCATTGTCCTGGGTTACCTTGAACTCTTTAAGGGAGAGGACCTTGAGGAGGCGGAAAGAAAAGATTTTCTGGACCGCATGGAATCGGAACTGACGCGTATTAGCCGGATTATCAAACAGTTGCTCGATTTTTCGAGGCCCTCAACAGGTGAACAGGAAAAAGGGAATATCCATGAGATGATCATTGAGACGGTCAATATGCTGATGCCCCAGCCAATGATGGCCCACTTGGAGATAGAGATGGCCTTGGATGCTGAAAGGGACACGGTATGGGCAGGACCCGACCAGCTAAAACAAGTCTTCCTGAACATTATCATGAACAGCGCCGATGCCATGCAGGGGGGAGACCCGTTGAATAGCGGCTTGGAGACCGGGGCCCTGACCATCAGAACCCAAGACAGGGATGATTCCATAGAGATCGGGTTTACAGACACGGGAAAGGGGATCCCGAGTGATGAACTGGTTCGAATCTTTGACCCCTTTTTCACCACAAAGGAGCCTGGTAAGGGGACCGGCCTGGGCCTGTCCGTATCCTACAGGATCATTCAAGAACTGGGAGGCCGGATCCGTGCGGAGAGTTCTCCCGGGGAAGGTACGACCATCATTATTGATATTCCCCTCCACCAGGGGAGCAGACCCGAGAATTGAGGTGTATCCGGCCCATGTCTCAACAACGCGTTCTTATCATAGATGATGAAAAAAATATGCGCCATATGCTGAAGGTCATGCTGGGCAAAGCGGGTTATTCAGTTGAAAGCGCGTCGGATGGTGTCGAGGGGCTTCAGCGAATGGAAGACTCTGATTTTGGTTTTATCCTTTGCGATATCAAGATGCCCCGCATGGATGGGATGGCCTTTCTCAAGGAGGCCAAAGAGCGGTATCCCGAGAAGACCTTTATCATGATGTCGGCCTACGGTACCGTGGAAACAGCGCTTGAGGCAATGAAAGAGGGGGCCTATGATTACGTATCCAAACCCTTCAAGAAGGATGAGGTCCTCTTGACCCTGAAGAAGGCCGAGGAGCGGGAAGGGCTAAAGGAAGAAAACCTGAGGCTCAAGACCAGGCTCGATGATATGGAGAAAAAGTATTCCTATGGCAACGTGATCGCCCGAAGCGAGGCCATGGCCAAGGTCTTCGATCTTGTACGTAAGGTGGCCGAACACAAGACCACCGTGCTCATTACCGGGGAGAGCGGCACCGGTAAAGAACTGATCGCCAAGGCCATACACCGAACCGGGCCCAGGGCACAGGAGCCCCTGGTGAGCATAAATTGCGGGGGTATCCCGGAAAATCTCCTGGAGAGTGAGTTTTTCGGCTACAAGAGGGGGGCATTCACGGATGCGGTCAAGGACAATCCGGGGCGTTTTGTGGAGGCAGACGGAGGAACGATCTTCCTGGACGAAATCGGAGAGCTGCCGTTGCCCTTGCAGGTGAAGCTCCTGCGTGTTTTACAGGAAGAGGAGGTTACCCCCTTGGGGGGAATCGGTTCGAAGAAGATCGATGTAAGAGTGGTCACTGCCACATCCAAGGACCTGGATAAGATGGTGGGAGAGGGAAGGTTCCGTGAGGACCTCTTTTATCGTATTAATGTCATGCGCATTCATATCCCTCCCCTCAGGGACAGGAGAGGGGACATCCCGGTCCTTATGGGACATTTCATAGAAACCTTTAACGAGAAATTGAACAAGGATGTGGAAGGGCCCACTTCTAAGACGGTGTCCATTTTGATGGATTACCCTTGGCCCGGAAACGTGAGAGAACTGGAAAATGTCATTGAAAGGGCTGTATTGCTTTCAACGGGACGATTGATTACGCCGGCGGAACTCCCCTCCAATCTGATACGGTCCAAAGGCCTCCCCCACTATCTTGACCCTGAAGATACCCTTTCCATCAAGAAGGCCTCAAAGGTTCTCCACCGGACTCTCATAAAAAGGGCCCTTGAGGAGACCGGCGGAAACAAGACCCGGGCGGCCAAGCTCCTGGAGATCAGCCGGCCCATGCTCCTGTCCAAGATCAAGGAATACGATCTCGGGTAAACACTGTTGGGGGGTTCGCTGATCGGACCGGGAAATCTAGGGTTGACACACGACCGTGTGTTTTCCTATTCTCCCTGATCGGAGGGTAGGTTCTCTATGACATTTATCAAGATCCGGAATCACTGACAGAGGGCTGGCCTTATGGAAATTGATAATTTAGACCTTTCGGTTTCAAGGTTGGGCGAGTGCAAGATCTCCACACCCCTGACCGGAGTACAGTTTGTGGACGATGAGGAAAGGGTGCTGTTTCATTCTAGCCTGAAAGGGGTGAAGGAGGTCCTGAATAAGGGGGGGAGCCTCCCCAGTTTTGAAATGGCTGGTCCAAGGAGGAAGATCTATTTCGACCCTTCAAAGCTCAAGTGCGGAATCGTGACTTGCGGGGGGATTTGTCCTGGGGTGAATGATGTGATTCGGGCCATTGTCTTAAGCCTTTTCTACCACTACGGTGTGCGGAATGTGTGCGGTTTCCGGTATGGTTTTGAGGGACTTTCACCCAAATACTCCCATTATCCTATGGAACTGACCCCCAAGGAGGTGGTCAACATCCAGCAATGGGGAGGGACGATCCTGGGCACCTCCCGGGGGCCTCAGGATGTCTCGGAAATGGTGGACACCCTGGAGCGTATGGACATGCGTATCCTCTTTGCAATCGGTGGGGATGGGACCCTGCGAGGTGCCCATGCCATCCATGAAGAGATCAGGCGGCGCAAACTCAAGATTGGGGTGATCGGAATCCCGAAGACCATAGACAATGATATCTCTCTTGTTGACAAATCCTTTGGCTTTGAGACGGCTGTCGCCGAAGCCAGGCACGCCATCCACGGGGCCCACGTGGAGTCCATAGGGGCACGTAACGGTATCGGGCTGGTGAAACTGATGGGCCGTGAATCAGGGTTTATCGCCGCCAATGCCACCCTGGCCACCACTCAGGTCAATTTCTGTCTGGTCCCGGAGGTTCCCTTTGGCCTGGATGTCTTTCTCGGGGCCCTGGGGACGAGGCTTGAGAGCAGACACCATTCGGTTGTGGTGGTTGCGGAGGGGGCGGGACAAGACCTGATGAAGGGGACGAACATGCAGGACCGGTCCGGCAATGTACGGCTGGGGGACATAGGCCTCTTTTTGAGGGATCATATCAAGACCTATTTTGAGCACGCGGGGAAGGCCATCACCTTGAAGTATATAGACCCCAGCTACATGATCAGAAGCATGGCAGCGAATCCGCACGATTCGTTATTCTGTCTGATTCTGGGCCACAATGCGGCACATGCGGGGATGGCCGGACGGACAAACATGCTGACAGGATTCTGGAATGGAGAATATACTCACGTTCCGATCCCGCTTGCCGTGTCAAAGAGAAAACAGATCGATCCACACGGGAGACTGTGGAGCAGCGTTGTGGAGTCCACAGGACAACCAAGACAGATGCTGTGAAGGTACTTGTCTGGATCCTTCCCCCCTAACGTATCCTCGCGGTGTTTCTGCGAGCCCTCCTTGAGCCTCTTTCTGCGGCTGCCTGAGGCGATAGGGGCCATCTTTTATTTAGGCCCAAAAACCCGGTCCTCAGGGCCGGGTCAGAGAAAATGGCTCTGCCAGTATTTTGT
>JABMQV010000120.1 GCA_013203065.1 Desulfobacteraceae bacterium
CACGTCTTGCGGGAGGTCTGAAAACCAAAGGGTTTGACTTTCTTTTCGACGGGATGATAATTTTCCGGCAATCAGTAAACGATGATTCATTTATTGGGCCTCGTGTGGATGGCCGAGCCATCTTTCCCTATATATTCAGCGAGATCAGGGAGGTTAGTTCATGGGCGTGAATTTTTTTCGGAGAAATGATCGGGATGTGAAATTTCTACTCTTTGAGCATTTGGGCGTGGAGAAGCTGCTGGGCTATGAGGCATTTCAGGATTTCTCGGTGGACGATTTCAGCATGATTATCGACGAGGCCCTCAAGGTAGGCCGGGAGGTGTTGGGGCCAACCAATCAAGATGGGGATCGCGAGGGGGTGGTTTATGATAACGGCGAGGTCAAGGTCCCCGCCTCCTTTCATGTTTGCATGAAGATTCTTGCCGAAAATGGATGGGTGTCGGTTTCAAACAACCCGGAATTCGGAGGGCAGGGGCTACCCGCCTGCGTGGGTGCCGTAGTCAGCGAGTTTTTCCTGGGCGCCAACCTGGCCATGATGGCCTATCCCGGTCTGGCCGTAGGAAACGGACGTCTGATTGAAGCCTTTGGCACGGATGAAGATAAGGCCCTTTTTGTGGAAAAGATGTACACCGGTGTATGGGGCGGGACCATGTGCCTGACCGAGCCCAACGCAGGTTCCGACGTGGGGGCCTTGAAGAGCAAGGCGGTGGAAGATCCGGAATCAGACGATCCCCGCGTGTACAAGATTGAAGGGGTCAAGCAGTTTATCAGCGCGGGCAAACACGATCTGACCGAAAACATCATCCATCTGGTCCTGGCCCGGATTGAGGGTGCCCCTGCCGGCACCAAAGGGCTCAGTCTCTTTATTGTTCCGGAAATCTGGGTTAATCCCGACGGGTCTTTGGGCCGATCCAACGATGTTTTCTGCAGAGGGGTTGAGCATAAGATGGGCATCCACGCCGCCTCAACCTGCTCCTTAGGCTTCGGGGAAAACGGCCAATGCCGGGGAATTCTCCTTGGAGAGCCCAACAGCGGTATGAAGAAGATGTTTCAGATGATGAACGAGGCGCGGCTGGGCACCGGCTTGATGGCCCATGCCCTGGCCGCCAGCGCCTATGATTCGGCCTTGCAGTACGCCAAAGAGAGGATACAGGGGCCCCACTTTACCAGGCTCAAGGGTGAATCCGTGCCCATTATTCAGCACGCGGACATCCGCCGCATGCTCATGAACCTCAAGGCAGGGACAGAAGCCATGCGAGCCATGATCGGCAAGGTCTACTACCTCATCGACGTGTCGGAAAAGGCCCCGGACGAGGAGGAGCGTAAAAAGGCCCACAACCAGGCGGACCTTTTTACGCCGCTGGTGAAGTCCTACTGTTCGGATTTCGCTTACAACCTGATCCGGGACGCCATTCAGATCCTTGGGGGCGTAGGTTACTGCAGCGAGTTTCCAGTGGAGCAATATGCCAGGGACTGCAAGATTACCTCCATCTGGGAGGGGACCAGTTATATCCAGGCCATGACCCTGATCGCCAGGAACCTGCCCATGGAGGGAGGCAAGGTCTTTCAGGAGTGGATCCAGGAGGTCATGGGCTTTACCTCCGAACACCGGGAAGATCCGGATTTTGCACGGGACTTCAAACTCCTGTTCAAAGCGGCTCAGGCCCTTGGGGACTTTGCCATGACCTATCCCCAGTATTTTCAGGGGGAAAAGGCCCTATTGATTCCCCTTTCGGCCACCCGTTTTCTGGACTGCTTCTCTGAGGTATTCATGGGGCAGGTCATTTTGGAGCAGGGGCTGATCGCCAGGGACAAGCTGAGGCATGTGAGTGGCGATTCCGCAGACGGCTTCTTCTACCGGGGCAAGGTGGCGACGGCCCAATATTTCTGCCGAAACATCCTGGTGAATGTATTTTCCCGGCATATGTCCTTTAAACAGGAAGACACCTCGGCTCTGGATATTCCAGAAGAAGGCTTTTAGAAGGAGGTCCAAGTGAGTTACATAATTCAAAAAGCGATGGTCATCGGTTCCGGGACCATGGGGGCGGGAATTGCAGGGCATCTGGCAAACGCAGGTATCCCGGTGTACCTGGTGGATATTGTCCCCGACAAGTTGACCCCGGAAGAGGAGAAGCAGGGGCTCCGCCTGGATGATCCAAAGGTGCGAAACCGTATCGTGGATCAAGGGTTGGCCTTTTTGAAGAAATCCAGGCCCCCCGGTCTCTTCAGCCCCACGAAAATGGAGCTCATTACCGCCGGAAACCTGGAGGACGACTTTGGTTGGGCCGGGGAGGCGGACTGGATCATAGAGGTGGTGGTGGAGAACCTGGAAGTAAAACAGAAGGTGATGGCCCGCATCGAGACCGCCCGCAAGGAAGGGTGTATCGTTTCCACCAATACCTCCGGGATTCCCATTCACCGAATCGCAGAAGGCCGATCCGTTGAATTCAAGGCCCATTTCCTCGGTACCCACTTCTTCAACCCGGCCCGCTATCTCAAACTCCTGGAACTGATCCCCACGCCCGATACCGATTCACACCTGGTGGCATTCCTGAAAGGCTTTGGGGAGCGCAGACTGGGCAAAACCGCGGTCATTGCCAAAGACACCCCCAACTTCATTGCCAACCGGGTGGGGGTGGTATCGGGTAGGGCCGCCCTCAACTATGCTTTGAGAAACAACTTCACCATCGAAGAGGTGGATGCGGTCACTGGAACGCTCATCGGTCACCCCAAGACCGCCAGTTTCAGGCTGATGGATCTGGTGGGTGGCGATATCAGCAAGCATGTTTCGGGGAATCTTTACGAAGCCATCTCCCACGACCCGTTCCGTGAACAACTCCTGGGACCCATCAAAGAAGTGACGGACAGGATGGTGGAGCAGGGTTTTCTGGGAAACAAATCGGGCCAGGGCTTCTACAAGAAAGTCAAGGGAGCGGACGGAAAGAAGGCATACCAGGTCCTGGATCTCAAGACCCTGACGTACCGGGACCAGAAAAAGACTGAAATCAAGGTCATCGGTAAAGCCAAAAAGATCAGACCCCTGGGGGAGCGGTTCCGGTTTCTCGTGGGGCAGGAGGACCGATACAGCAGGCTCATCTGGCACGATGCCGCTTTTTCCTTCTCCTACTGTTCCCACATGGTGCCGGAGATCACAGACGCCCTTTACGGGATTGATGATGCCATGAAGGCCGGGTTCCTGCACCGAAAGGGCCCCTTTGAGATCTGGGATGCCCTGGGGGTGGCCGATACCGTGGCCCGCATGGAGCAGGAAGGATTTTCCGTGGCCCCCTGGGTCAAGAAGATGCTTCAAGGGGGGGCCTCGTCTTTCTACAAGAAAGAGGGAAATGCACTCCATTATTGGGATCCGGCAACGGGTTCCTACCAGCCGGTTCCAGTGGATCCCTACGTTTTACTCCTTTCGGACCGAAAGGCCGAAGGGGGCCTGATCAAGGGGAACCAGAGCGCCTCTCTGATCGATCTGGGTGACGGGGTGCTCTGCGTGGAATTCCATTCCAAGATGAACTCCCTCGATCCGGAGATCCTGAACATGTGCGATCAGGCCTTGGAGGAACTGGAAAAAGACCATATCGGCCTGGTGATCGGCAACCAGGGGAGCAATTTCTGCGCCGGGCCCGACATCTTGGCCATTGTCATGGCCGCTGAAAACAAGCAGTGGGATTTTATCGACAGGGCCATCAAGGATATGCAGAATCAGCTGCTTCGGCTGCGCTACTCCCCCAAACCGGTGGTGGCTGCGCCCTTCGGCATGACCCTGGGGGTGGGCGTGGAGATAGCCATGGCCGCGGATCGAATGTGCGCCTCCGCCGAGTCCTACATGGGGCTGGTGGAAGTGGGCGTGGGCCTGGTCCCCGCAGGGGGAGGCTGCGCCCAGATGATCCAGCGGGTGATCAGTCCGGCCATGAAGATGGCCCATTCCGATCCGCTGCCCTTTCTGATGAAGGTATTTGAGACCGTGGGCATGGCCAAGATCAGCGCCAGTGCTGCCCAGGCAAGGGAATTCGGTTTCCTCAAGGAGAGTGATCGGCTGGTCATGAATGGAGATCACCTCCTCAAGGAGGCCAAGCGGACGGTCATGCAGATGTCAGCCGCAGGGTATGCGCCGCCCGCCCGCACCCGATCGGTGTATGCCCTGGGTGCACGGGGGATGGCACTCCTCATGCAGGGGGCCACGTCCATGGTCTGGTCGGGTCACATCTCCGAATACGACAAACATATCGGGCAGAAGCTGGCTTACATCCTCTCAGGGGGTCCCTTGTCCGCCCCCCAATGGGTGGACGAGCAGTATATCCTGGACCTGGAAAGGGAGGTTTTCCTGTCCCTTTGCGGAGAAGAGAAGACCCTCGCCCGTATCAAACACATGCTTACCACTGGAAACCCTTTACGCAATTAAGGAGAGATCGAATGATGAAGAACGTAGTGATCGTTTCCGGCGCGCGGACCGCGGTGGGACGGGCAGGTCGAGGTACCCTGGTGAACACGCGGCCTGACGACATGGGCGCGACCGTGGTCAAAGAAGCTGTGGAAAGGGCTCCCGGCGTGGAAAAGGGGGAGATCGATGATGTGATCCTGGGTTGCGCCTTCCCCGAAAGTAGCCAGAGTTTCAACATAGGCCGGGTGGCGCCTCTCCTGGCAGGTTTTCCCGACACCGTTCCGGGCCAGACGGTTAACCGTCTCTGCGCCTCCGGGCTCCAGGCCATTGCCATGGGGGCGCAGCAGATTGCGGGGGGGATGTGCGATATGGTTGTTGCCGGGGGTGTGGAATCCATGAGCCAGGTGCCCATGATGGGGTTTCAGGTGTCTTTGAACCCCAAGATCGTGGCCGCGTATCCCGAGATGTATATCAGCATGGGAATGACTGCGGAAAACGTGGCCGACAAATATGGGGTCAGCCGTAAAGATCAGGACGCCTTTGGATTGCGAAGCCACCAGCGGGCATTGGCCGCCATCGAGGCGGGCAGGTTCAAGGAGGAAATCGTGCCCCTGGAGGTAAAGACCGTTCGTGTCAACGAGAAGGGAGAGCGGGTGGAAACCGTGAAAATCTTCGATGTGGACGAAGGTCCTCGAAAGACCACCCCAGAGATCATGGCCAAACTGAAGCCAGCCTTTAAGGTGAAGGGAAGTGTGACCGCGGGCAACTCTTCCCAGATGAGTGACGGCGCAGCAGCCGTGCTCCTGATGAGTGAGGAGAAGGCTGTGAAAAAGGGGCTGACCCCCATGGCAAGGTACGTGGGTTTTGCCTCTGCTGGGTGCCCCCCTGATTTGATGGGCGTAGGGCCCATGTATGCCACCCCACGGGTCATGCAGGTAACCGGGATGAAGGTAGCGGATATGGATCTTATAGAGCTGAATGAGGCCTTTGCCTCCCAGGCCCTGGCCTGTGTCCGCCACCTGGATTTGAATGAGGAGATCGTCAATGTGAACGGCGGGGCCGTGGCCCTGGGCCATCCTCTGGGGTGTACCGGCGGGAAGCTTACGGTCCAACTCATGTACGAGATGAGGCGGCGCAGGGTGAAATACGGCCTGGTTTCCATGTGCATCGGCGGCGGGCAGGGGGCGGCAGGAATATTTGAAAACCTTGCGCCGTAAAAAAAGGGCTCTGGCACAAAGGCCCAAAGACCGGAAGAAGCGTCTTTTCTTTCAGTTTTTCCTGGTGCCTTGACTGCAGAACGGAATTATGGCGTTGATTTTCATCATCGGTTTAAAAGGAGGTCAAAAATGGATCTAAATGATGTGGTCATTGTGTCGGCGGTTCGCAGTGCCATCGGAACCTACGGCGGTCAATTCAGGGAAACCCGGAACGTCCCGTTGGGCGTGCCGGTCATGAAGGAGGCCATCACCCGCGCCGATATCGACCCGGCGGTGATCGATGATGTGGGCTGGGGTTGCTGCTATCAGCGTGCCCAAAACGAGGTGAATGTGGCCCGCGTCACGGCCATTGAGGCCGGGGTCCCGGTGGAGGTCCCGGCCTTCACCGTCATGCGGGTGTGCACCTCCTCCATGTGGTCTGTGGCTCAGGGGTTCATGGCCATTCGGCAGGGATACAACGACGTCTTTCTGACTGGCGGGGTGGAGAGCATGAGCACGGTTCCCTACACCCTCGACGCCCTGCGGTGGGGGGCCCGCATGAACAATGCGGAAGTGCGGGATATGATGTGGGACGGGGTCACGGCCATCGGGGTGGGTCCTGCCATGGGGATCACCGCGGAAAACCTGGCCGAGAAGTATAACATCAGCCGGGAAGCCCAGGACCAGCTGGCCTATGAAAGCCATATGAAGGCCGTGGCCGCCATCAAAGAAGGGCGCTTCAAGGATGAAATCGTCCCCATTGAACTCCCCGGGCGTAAGGGCAAGACCGTTTTGGTGGATACGGATGAGCATCCAAGACCCGATACCACCCTGGAAAGGCTTGCCAGATTAAAACCCAACTTCAAGAAGGGGGGGACCGTCACGGCGGGCAATGC
>JABMQV010000855.1 GCA_013203065.1 Desulfobacteraceae bacterium
TCCCCATGTTTTCCGGTACAAAGCCAATCCCCATCCGGGCGATCTCAAATGGCCTGTTCTTTTGGATCTCCTTTCCCTTATAGATGATTTTCCCCTTGGAGGAAGGAAGAAGACCGATCACGGTCTTTAGCGCGGTGCTTTTCCCTGCCCCGTTTCGGCCGATAAGGACCGTTACGGAATCGGCCTTTGCATCAAAGGAAATCCCTTGAAGGATGTGGTGCTGGCCTATAAACGTATGGACCCCTTGGACCTCTAGAATCGTTTCATCCACGCCTTGATCCCCCACCCAGATAGGCCTCTTGAACCACCTTGTTCTTGCGAATTTCTTCCGGGTCGCCTTCTGCAATGAGCTTCCCGTCCCGAAGGACGGCGATCGTGTCTGACAGGGTCATGATCATGTCCATCTTATGCTCCACCAGGAGCATGGTTCGATCCTTGGCGTCTTTGATCCTTTGGAGTATCTCCAGGATGGCTGGGACTTCCTCCTGGGACATGCCCGCAGTGGGCTCGTCCAAAAATAAAATTTCCGGTTCCAAGGCAAGGAGGATAGCGATTTCGAGCTTTCGCTGCTCGCCGTGGGTCAGGGAACTTGCGGGGGCGGCCCATTTTTTATCCAGGAGGACGTCCTCTAAAATAGAATAAGCCTCCTCCTCCAGTCCCAGAAAATGAAGATAGTTCCGCCAGAAGTTGAGTCCTATGGACTTGCGGGACTGGATCGCAACCCGTACATTTTCAAGGACCGTCAAAACAGGAAAAATATTGGTCAACTGAAAAGATCTGCCCATCCCCAAACGCGTCCTTTGTACAGCGCTGAGATGGGTTATATCATTTCCTTTCAGGAGAACCCTTCCCTCGCTCGGTTTGTACTGGCCGGTCATAAGGTTGAACAGAGTGGTCTTTCCAGCCCCGTTGGGTCCGATAATGGATTTGAGGACAAAGGGCTCCACCAGGAGGTTTACGTGATCCACCGCCACATGCCCCCCAAACCGGATGGTCAGGTCCCTGGTCTCCATGATAGGGTCTGGGGTCTTTTCAATCATCTTTGATCCATGCGGTTTTTGAATGCGGGTTAGAAATGGTGGAATAGGGATTTGGGGCTTACGTTAAACCATTGTCCAAAAACAAGCTCTTTTCAGCCAGAATTGTTGTGGTCTGCAGACCCACAAGGACTTGACGTCTGTGTGGGTCTGCAATCAGTGAACTCCCCCTTACCTCTTGTTCATAATTGGCGGGGCCGTATCTTCCATTGTCAATTCCTGAATGAGCACAGGAATGGCCCACTCAACATCCGGTTTCACGTCGAGTTCAAACGCGAACATGGATTGAAGGGCCTGGTGGTCTTCCTTTCGGAACTTCATTTTTCCCTTGGGAGTCATGAACTCCATCCCCTCCATGGTGGTGATCAGGGTCTCGGTGTCCGTCTTTCCCCCTGACCGCTTGATGGCTTCCACCACGGCGCCCGCCGCAGCAAAGCCTCCGCAGGTAAAGAAATCCGGCGGCCCGTTAAAGCGTTTGTAGTGTTCTTTCACCAGCCAGTCGTTCACGGGATTTTTGGGGTTTTCATAGTAATAATAAATCGAGCCCTTCATTCCCTTGAGCGGCTTCATCAACTTGAGAGCGGCCAGGACATTCCCTCCACTGGCGATCTCAATGCCATATTTGTCAAGGCCGGCAGCCATCAACTGGGGCAGGGGGCCTCCCTTTCCCGCCCATATAATCCAGACATACTTGGGGGCTGGCTTATCCTTTAAGGCCTCGATAATCCTCTGGACCGGCGCCGTAAAATCCGTGCCCTTTGGGTCGCAGTATTCTTCATGGACCACCTTTGCGCCGAGTTTTTCCGCGGCCTTTTTATACGCGGCTATGCCGTCCCGGCCAAAGGCATAGTCCTGTCCGATACAGGCGATACTGACACCCGGCTTGGACACGGCAACGGCATTGGAGATGGCGTCCTGACTGGAGTTACGGCCGGTACGGAATATGTAGCGGTTCCAGTTTTTCCCGGTAATGGAATCAGCCACGGCGGGTTCTACAATCAGGATCTTCTTAAATTGCTGGGCCACTGGGAGCACGGCCAGGGCCACCCCACTGCTTGTGGGCCCTATTGCCAGATCCACCTTGTCGTCGCTGTAGAGCTTTGTGAGGAGCATTTTGGCCCTGGCCGCTTTTAGCTGGGTGTCTTCAACTATCAGCTCCACAGGCCTGCCTTTGATCTTGTTTGTTCCATTGGTGAAATACTCCAACCCCATCTTGAAACCGGTGACTTCGGCCTTCCCGTAAATTTCATAAGGGCCGCTCAGTCCCTGGATAATCCCGATCTTGATAGGATCAGCGGCCGTGGCCGGTGATGTCACGAGACCGAATGCCAGAAGCACAAACACCCCTACCAAAAAACTGCGACCAATTTTCATTTTTTGCCTCCTTTTCTTTGGTTGGTTTTTGTTGTCCACCCCGAGTTCTAAGATGGACTCCATGAGTATAACTTAGGCCATACCCGGGCCCTTTTTCCATTTTTTACTACATCCGTTAGTACGAGTCAAAGAGAAGATTGGGGGAGTTCCGGAAACTCTTTCTTCCCCAAATCATAACGAGGAAATGGTGATTTCGCAGGACCGCTTTGCCCCCGTGACAGACAGAGATCTTTGGAAAGAAGTGGCCGAAAGCCCGCACAGAATCAGGTGGGCTTTCTGTGGATGGTAAAACCGCCGCCAGCCTGGCAGACCGGCATGACCTCGATCCGGTTGATGTTTAGATGTTCAGGGAGGGTTGAAATCCAGAAGATGATTTCCCCCATATCCTCTCCGGTTATGGGCTGTGTGCCGGTATAGACATCCCCTGCCCTCTTGGCATCGCCCTTGAAACGCACAAGGGAGAATTCAGTCTCCCCAAGCCCCGGTTCAATATCAGTGACGCGTATACTGGTACCCACCAGATCCAGTCGAAGATTCAAAGAAAATTGTCGCACAAAGGCCTTGGTTCCTCCGTAGACATTGCCGCTGGGATACGGGTAAGTACCTGCCACGGATCCAACATTCACGATGTGGCCACGATCCCTTTCAACCATATCCTTTAGCAGGATATGGGTGCAGTAAAGCAGGCCTTTGATGTTTGTGTCGACCATGTCCTCCCAGTCTTCCATGTCCGCCTCATAGGCGGGCTCCATACCCAGGGCGAGGCCCGCGTTGTTGACCAGGAGATCCACCTCGGAGAAGTCGGGAGGGAGTCCAGAGATCGCCGTATCAACGGCGGCACGATCCCGGATATCCAAAGTCATCACGTGCACAGGCACCGCCAACTCTGATTTCAGCTTTTCGAGTCGCTCGGTGCGTCGTGCAGCGAGGATAAGCCTTGATCCTGCGGCAGCAAAACGTCGCGCGCATCCTTCACCAAACCCGGAACTTGCACCGGTGATGAAGACGGTCATTTTCGAGGGGTCGATCATGATTACAGCCCTTCTTGTTTTACGCCATAGACTCGGTCACAAGCTCCGTGAGATCTTTTACCACAAGATCGATGTTCTCCCTCCGGGCCCTTGAATAGATGGTCCTCAGACACTGCTGGCAGGAGGACACAACCATGTCCGCCCCGGTCTGTTTGATCTCCTCAATTTTCATTTGGGCCACCTTGCCCGATAGCTCCGGGTTCACCATCTCCAGATTTCCCCCGCCCCCGCAGCACATGGCCAACGCACGATTGTTGGGCAGTTCAACCAGCTTGAGCCCCGGAATTGCATCGAGGACCTGCCGTGGCTCCTCGAATATGCCGCTGTTTCTTCCCAGATCGCAGGGGTCGTGATAGGTGACCGTAGCGTCAATTTCTTTCAGGGTGATGCGACCGTCCCTGATGATTTGATCGATCATCTGGCTTGCGTGGTAAAGCTTCAGGTCAGTAGAATAGATGTGCTTCCAAGTGTGATAACAGGAAGGACAGGTGAATACGATCTCCTTGGCACCCACCTGATTGACTTTCTCCAGGTTGTGTTCAAGGAGCGTTTTCACCTTGTCAGGCATCCCCGCACCAATCAAGGGAAAACCGCAGCACCACTCCTCACCACCTAGGATGGTGAAGTCCACCCCGGCCGCTTCCATGATACGCCCCATGTTTGCCGGGATCTTCTGGGCCAGGGGAAAAAATGATGCCACACACCCCACAAAAAAAATGACCTCCGCCTGTTTCTTTTCAAAGGCATGTTCCGGAAGGCCCTTTATCAACTCCTGCCACTCCCCGCGTTCCTCATTATCGTCGTCCGTAATGTTGAACGATTCATCGATAAACCGGGCCACGCGATCCGCGATTTTGGGGTAAAGCCCTTCCCCGACCAGACATTCACGGTCCCGAAAGACGAGTTCTTTGGTCTCCACCTTCGGGAAACAGGCGGCCGTACATGCCCCGCAGCCAAGACAGGAAAAAATGGAGTTTTCGGCTTCCGGGCTCCAGTCCAGTCTTCCCTCAATCACCGCCCGGGTGATGGCATTTCGGCCACGCGGTGCGGCGGATTCCTTCTGTTCAACGAGATAAATGGGGCAGTTCGGCAAACAAAAACCGCACCGATTGCACTTGGCTACTTCCTCATAGGACAATTTTCGAAGCTGGGTAATATTCATTTAGATTTCCATTCACATCTCGCCTGGGAACGACCCGGGGCACATCACACCCAAGGGATCCAGTTGTCCCTTGATTCGTTTCATGACGCGCAGTTCCGGACTCGTTTCCACCCAGACGGGGAAACGCCCTCTTAGATCAGCCGGAGCCCTATTTATGATCAGATTGCCCTCCAACCGGCGGCACTCCCCAGAGATCTTTTCCATGGCTTGGGCAGCCTTTTCCCGTGTTTCCTCATCCGTGCTGTCCATCAGCAAGTTGATGAGACAGACACCGCTTCCCGCATGAGCCCATAGGGCATGTTCCACCCCTACCCCCGACAATGTCTCATCCACAAACGGAATCAGGTCTTTCCATCTGGAAAGGGGATAACTCAGTTTTGCCGTGATCAAACCCTCAAATCGTTCAGCAAGAGAGCGTTCCGCATTGCTGACCGAAGCCCAGAAGATGCCGTGTTCCTTCTCCTCCAAACGGGTTTCTCCTTGAGCGTTCAGGCCCGAGGCCATATCCGTCATTTCGGATTTCATGCGTGCCACGGGTTCTTGAAAATCCTCCAGGGCGACGGCAACCCCATAGCCTTCGGATACAAGGCCGGACAGGCCCTCGTGTGCCAAATTCTCGAACGTCCTGCCATTCATCACCTCCACTGCTGCTGGAAGCAGATTCGATTCAAAGACGCGGTCCACGAAAACAGAGGCATCGGGAAAGGAGCCGAACGAAAACAAAAGTGTTTCCATCCGCTCGGGGAGGGGAAGCAGACGAAGCGTCATTTCACACAGAATTCCGAGGCTCCCGTAAGACCCGATCATCAGTTTTGAGATATCATACCCCGAGACATTTTTTACGGTCTTTCCGCCAGCCCCAATAATCTCGCCAGTTGGCGCTACAAACCGCACCCCTAAGACCAAATCCCGGGGCAGGCCGTAAAGGAGCCGCCTCGGGCCGGTGGAATTGGTGGCAATCACTCCCCCCATGGTCGTGGTGTCAAAAAATGGCGGGTCCAGGGGCAAGAAGCAACCTGTTTTATCTCTCTCCGAGCAGACCAACGCTGCCCCATTGTCATCCTCACTGATGATGGGCAGGTAACACCGGTTCTCCTGGGATGCCAGCCCAGCTTGTACATCCTTGAATTTTACACCTGCCTGAACCGTAACGGTGAGATTGGCCGTGTCCATGTCTGTGATGGTGTTCAGGCGGGAGGTGCACACCACCAGGTCCAACTGTTTTGGCGGATTCTCGGCGGCCGCTTTTGATCCGCCCCCCCAGGGAAAAATCGTAAGGCCTTCCTGATTTGCCAGCTCAACCACTTCCGCAATCTGTTCCGTATCTCCGGGTAACACAACAACACGTGGGCTCTTCCCGCCCACGGCGTAGTTGATGGTTACCCCAGGATCGCTCTTTACATTATCTTCCCCGACAATTCCGGCCAGCCGGGTGATTGTCTCAGTCAGTTCTCCCACGTAAAGATCCTCTGGTCCTCTTTCTTTTGCACTCGGGTCTTCCTTTTAGACATTACCCCCAGTTCACTAATGAATGGCCCTCGATTCCGGGGGCAGCACCTTCCCCGGATTCCATATTCCCTGAGGGTCAAAAACCTTCTTGATCTGACGCATGAACGCCATATCCGTCTCTGAAAAGACAAGGGGCATCTCCTTGAGTTTTTCGATCCCGATACCATGTTCTCCGCTGATGGTTCCCCCTGCATCCGCACAGATTTTGAGGATCTCTGCGCCTGCCTCGCGCACCCTTTTTAGTTCTTCGGCGTTTCTCTCGTCGAAGAGGATGAGCGGGTGAAGGTTTCCATCCCCTGCATGAAAGACATTTCCGATGGCAAGATCGTATCTTTTCCCTACCTCCAGGACCTTTCCCAGGACCTCGGGGAGTTTGGTGCGAGGAA